>CAYGHU010000019.1:0-2926 GCA_964349785.1 uncultured Dehalococcoidaceae bacterium
ATCCTGTCTGGCGCCCACCTCGAGCTGTTCCCGCGCGTGATCGCCGAGCTCCAGAAGCGCGGTGTCGACGACGTGCTGCTCTTCTGCGGAGGCATCATTCCCGAAGGCGACATCCCCGCCATCAAGGAAATGGGTTTCGCGGGCGTGTTCGGCCCTGGCACCGACACCAATGACATCGTCGAGTTCCTGCGCGCGAACGTCTCCGAGAAACAGTAGCTTGGAGCCAGCGGAGCTGATCGAGCGGGTCGCGGCGGGCGACCGGCGCGCCCTCGCGCGCGCCATTACGCACGTCGAGGCCGACAACGTCACAGGACGCACCGTGCTCGCCGGTCTGTACGCAAATACGGGACACGCACAGACCATAGGCGTGACTGGTTCGGCTGGCGTTGGCAAGTCGACGCTGGTCGCCGCCCTCGCCCGCGAGGAGCGCCGGCGCGGCCGCACGGTCGGTATCGTCGCGGTCGACCCATCCTCGCCGTTCTCGCACGGCGCCATCCTCGGCGACCGCATCCGCATGCAGGACCTGACCGCTGACGGCGGGGTCTTCATGCGCTCCATGGCCTCGCGAGGCAACCTCGGCGGGTTGGCGGAGATGGCGTCCGGAGTCGTGGACGTGATGGACGCGGCCGGCTACGACGTGGTGATCGTGGAGACAGTCGGCGCCGGGCAGGATGAGGTAGAAGTCGCGACGGCCACCCAGACGACCGTCCTGGTCACGACGCCGGCAGGCGGAGATGACGTGCAGTCGATGAAGGCCGGTCTGATGGAGATCGCGCAGATCATGGTCGTGAACAAAGCTGACCTCGCGGGCGCTGACACCACCGTGACTCAACTGAGAGGGCTGCTCGCAATCGCCCCGTCGCGGGCGTGGGAGCCTCCGATCCTGAAGACGGTAGCACGGGGCAACGAGGGACTCGCGGAACTCGTCGACGCAATCGACCGCCATCAGGGTCACCTCCGTACCTCGGGACATGCGGCCGAGGAGCGGCGCGCTCTGGCGCAGGCGCAGATTATGTCACTTGCTCGGGCGGCTCTCCATCGCCAGGCACTGGAAACCGCTCGAAGTGAAGGCACCCTGTCGACGCTGGTCGAAGAAGTCGCGACGCGGCGGCGCGACCCGCGATCTGCGGCGGAGACGCTACTCCAAGCTATCCGTACTCAGTGGGCGGGTGACTGAGAAAACGGCGTTGCCTCGTATGGTCGCAGTGACCGACTGATGCGGTTTGCGGTCGTCCGATCGCTCCCGCTCCGACTCATATATCTGCCGGTTTGGCTCTTTCTACCGTTACGCCGTCAGACGCGCCCTCTGGCGAAAGAACAACCACACAGCCGCAGTGAGCACCCAGATTACGATGCAGGCGATCAACAGCGCCTGTAATCCTGTCTCCTGAATCGGCGAATCGAAATCGCCGCCGGGATTGAGAATGACTTGGAGAAAGATGAATGTCACAGGCAGGGCTATCGCGAGCCAGGCTATTCGGTTCCAGCGCCAGATCTCTTTTCCGTCCACGAAATCCAGCGGCACGAGATTGAACAGAATTCCGTAGATGCCACCGAGGAAGATCGAGACGGCCGCTGCTTCCAGCACAAGGGCGATGAAGTTGCCGTCCTCGCTCCATGATCGCAGCGGGGACAGGAGCAGCCACGCCGCCAGACTGACCGCCAGCAGGATCAGCATGGGGACGAGGATGATCTGTGCACGGTGTCGATCCGGCAGCATCTCCTCGGACAGGAGCGACGCAGCGGCGACAAAGCCGTAGACGACTCCCGGGTGGATGTCGAACAGGCGAGAGGCGAGGACAGACACGACGGCGAGGATAATCGCGAACGGGTAGAACAGGATTCCAGATGGCAGGCCTAATTGGCGCCTCGCGACGAGCACCTGCCCACCATCATATGTATACGTTGTGACGGCAATGCCCACAAAGAGGCTGAGCAACACCACCAGGCTGGGCTGATTGAACCCAACATCCGGCTCCAGCAACACGTAGATCAGGCTCGTGAGACCGAGGATTAAAGCGGGCCTGGCGACGCTCACGAGAGGCCCGCTGCTGTTGGCGGTACTGCCAAAGAATCCGGCTACGGCGGCAAAAAACGAGGCGAACGGACTGGTAAGCTTCATCGACAGACCCTTGAAGAAGTCATGGTTCTCCTTCACGGTCGCGTTCACGATGGATGCATCGAACAGGATGAGCAGCAACAACAACAATGCGAGGAGGAAATTCGTCGCGATTGTCTCGGCATCCGTCGATATGTCCTCGATGCCCAAGAGTGAGCTCGCGAATTCTGGCCGGTTTCCGCTTCCGGACGGCCCTGCCGGCGGTATGCCCGTCTGAGTCGGAGCGGCAGTAGCAACGGCCGTTGAAGTCGCAGTCGGCGTAACAGTAGGCGTCCGCGTGGGCATGGCGGTCGCCGTGGCAGTCACGGTCTGTGTCGCGATGGCTGTCGCGGTCGGCGAGCCTTGGACGCCAGCGAACACGCCGGCCAACGAGGGCGGAGCCGTCCCAAATGGCGAAGGCGGCGATCCTCCCGAATCGGAAGGGGATAGCGGGACACCATCGTCCGGCGCGGGCGGATCAACGGATCCAGTCTCCGGAGGAGCCGTCGGAGTCGCCACGGCGACCGGCGTACTCGTCGGCGCGGGAGTAGCTGTGGGCGTAGCGGCTGGCGTGGGCGTTGCCGTAGCCGCCGCGGTTACTGTAGCGGCCGGTGTCGCCGTCACGGTACTCGTGGCGGTGGCTGTCGCAGTGGCGGTAGCGGTGGCCGTAACCGGTGGCGGTGTTGCTGGCGGCGGTGCAGGAGGCGCCGGCGTGGGCGTCGGAGTCGCGGGCGGCGCTGCGGCGAGGTAGATGTCCACATGGTCGATGCCACTCGGGCAGTTGGCGCGCGGCAACAGGAGCACCGTTGCGGACCCGCTGCCCACACC
>CAYGHU010000019.1:3026-18124 GCA_964349785.1 uncultured Dehalococcoidaceae bacterium
GGCGGCGAAGCTACCAGTGTAGCCAGGGTCAGCCCCACCACGAGGGCAAACACGCCGAGAGGCAGCGCCCAACCGATCCGGTAACCAAGCCTGAGAAACCCCATCCGCGCGCCCACTCCTTCGCCGGACAACACTCTTCAGCGATACATACATAGGCGAGAAAAGTATCACGAAACCAGAGCAGACGGCGGGTTTAGCATTAAGTCGGCGTTAAAATCGGTTGTGCGTGATGTGGCGACGTTGGGGGCGCTGACTCCCCCACCGCAAACCGAGCGCCGACACCGCCGCTTCCCCTACGTATCCTCCGGCGGGATGATTGTGCAGTGATCCCCCTTGCGGCACACGACCCTACAAGTGAGCGATGACACAGCAACGACTCCGCATCACCTACCGCAAGACCGCCGAGGCACGGGACCTCCAATCAGGACGGCTGAGCCGCGCGTGGATCGATGCGTTCGAATGCGCCGGATTGCCGCTCGCCCGGCCAGAGGGTTCGAAGCGGACGCGCCTGGAGATCGGCCCGCCACTCCCCCAGGATGCAACCGGTGAGGCAGAGCTCGTCGATGTGCTCCTGGACCGGCCAACAGCGCCGGTCGAGGTCGTGACGCGGCTCAAGGAGGCGCTACCACGCGGGATCGAGCCTGTGGAAGCTGAGGAAATCGGTGCACGGCTCCCCTCGCTGCAGGCCTCGATGCAGTCAGCTTGCTATCGCGTCACGTTCGACGATTCCGAGGTAGACCCGGCGATGCTGCGAGCTCGGGTGCAGGCTTTGATGGCGCTGTCAGAGCTCGACTGGGAGGAGCAGCGAGGCGAGCGGGTACGCCGGTTCGACCTCCGTGCGTTCATCTATCGTCTGGCGGTGCATGAGGAGCCAGGCCGTGTGGTGCTCGATGTGCGCCTCGCGCTCTCGCAGGAGCGGTCCGCCCGCCCGGCGTCCGTATTTGCCGCGCTCGGGATCGAAGCCAGACCACTCAGGCTGGTGAGGACTCAGATCGAAGTAGAGCAGCCGCGGATCGCACTGCGCGCCTGGCGGGAGCGGGGGCGGTTCCAGTGAACGACGGCGTGACTCGGCTCCTGCTGGTGCGCCACGGCGAGACCGACGGCAACGCGCAGGGCCGCACCCAGGGCTTGCGCGACGTGCCACTCAACGCGATAGGCCGGCAACAAGCGGCGTCTGTCGGCGCACTGGTCGGCTCAATGCTGCCGGTGGCCGTGTACAGCAGTCCTTCGTCCCGAGCGCGCGAGACGGCAGCTGCTATCGCGGCCCCGCTCGGCATCGAGGTGACCATCGATGAGCGGCTCTCCGAGGTCGACCATGGACTGCTCGATGGTCTGACCGGCGAGGAGCTTGCCGCGCAGTACGGAGACTTCGCGCGCCGCTGGCGCGAAGAAGACCCAACCGACATACCGATTCCCGGGGGGGAGTCGCTCGGCCAGGCACAACAACGCATGCTCGCCGCAGCCGAGGCGATCCGCCGGACGCATCCCGATCAGGCGGTTGCCATCGTGTCGCACAATCTCGCGCTGCACACGTTGATCTGCCACGCGCTGGGAATCCCGCTCCGGGCATGGCGCACGTTCCGTATCGACCTCGCGTCGCTCAGCGTCGTCGAGATGCGCGATGACGGGCGATGGGCGGTAGCCGGGTTGAACGAACGCTGCCACCTCACAGAGCCAGCGCCTTCACCCCTGGAACGTACAGGTACGGACGGGCGGGCCTCGGCGGGCCCTGTCTAGCGCCGTCCAGCGGCGCGGTGGTACGGGTCAGCAAGCCGGGCCATCTTATCGGCGTCCTCGGGACAGAGCACTGACCTCTCGCGGAACTTCACGCCGCCCTTGACCACGTATTGACCGCACACAGCGCATTTCCCCTCGACGCCGTTCTCGCCGTACTTGTACCCGCCGAGCTCCTCGCGAGCGGGACCAGATGGGGCGGCCGGAGCCGCTGCTTTCGGAGCTGGTGCTGCGGTGGCTGGCGCAGCCTCTGTGGCGGGCGCAGGTGCCGGAGCACCATCCTCAGCAGCCGGGGCGGTGGCAGCGGCAGCGCCGCCACCCGTCTGGAGTGGAGCCACCTTCGCTCGCGCGGCGGCGGCGTCTTCATACCACTGGGCATTGATCTCGATGAAGAAACGCTGATCCGCAGGTACATCTGCCTCGGGGAAGATAGCCGATACCGGGCACGCGGGTTGGCACGCGCCACAGTCGATGCATTCGAGCGGATTGATATAAAGAATCCGGTCGGCGCCCTCTTCGAAGTGGATGCAGTCCACCGGGCAGACCTCGACGCAAGACTGATCCATGGTGTCGATGCATGGCTGCGTGATGACGAACGTCACGGCTCACACCTTTCGAGACAACCCGCATAGCACGGGCAATCGTAAGCGAGGTGTGCACCCCAGTCCATATCGCGAATCACCGCGCGGGACGTTGCTCAGTCGAACCGTCTGAGTTCCGCCACAGTGTCCGCATCAAGGCCGCGCACGACCTCGGTCACCAGTCGCACAGCGGCAAGGAAGTCGCTTCGGCTAATCACGCTGTTGTGACTGTGCAGGTAGCGCGTCGGTACCGTGATGTTGATCACCGGAGCGCCAGAATAAGCCTGTTGCATCGCCGCGCCGTCCTGCCCATACCCGGCGAGCACGTTGAACTGCAGTCCGATACCTGCCTCTGACGCTACCCGCATCACGAAGTCACGCAGCTTGAGATTGGGCAGCATCGAACTGTCGTGCAGGAAGATCGCCGGGCCTCCGCCGAGGCGCTCTTGCGCCTCGTCCTCCGAAATGCCGGGGTAGTCGCCCGCGACGCCAGACTCGAGGTTGATCCCGACGTCCGGCGCGACGTGATGGGCGCTCGTCCCCGCGCCTCGGAGCCCGACCTCCTCCTGCACCGTCGCCACCGCGTAGACCGCGTTCGGCTTGCGCGCCGGCTGCTCGTAAAGCGCCCGCATCACCTCGATGATCACGCCGAGCCCAATGCGGTCGTCCCACGCTTTGCCGAGATACAGCTCACCGCCGCCCATCGAGGCGAAGCTGCTCTCAGGGGCGATGGGGTCGCCGGGACGAATGCCGAGGCGCTGCTCAGCGTCCGCTTTGTCGTGCGCGCCGACATCGATGAACATCGAGTCCCGTTTGAATACCTTTTCGCGTTCTTCGGGCTTCATGACATGGACAGTCTTGATGCCGGTCACCCCAAGTACCGCGCCCTGACTCGTCAGGATCCGCCAGCGCTGATTGATCAGCGCCTGGTCCAGCCAGCCGCCCAGCGGCTGAAACATCACGTACCCCTCCGAGGTGATCCGTCGCACCATCAGCCCGAGTTCGTCCATGTGCGCGCTCAGCATGATCCGGGGATGGCCGTCCGCCGGCCCACGCCTCGCGATCAACGACCCAAGACCGTCCGTCTCGACCTCATCGACCAGCGGCGCCAACTCGCGCCGTACCACCGCGCGGATGGCGCCTTCGAACCCCGAGGGTCCAGGCGCCTCCGATAGCTCAGCGAGCAACCCTTCGACATCGCGTGGCACACTTGCCTCCATTCACAACTGAAGGCGATTCTAGGCAGCGGTCGGCGCTGCGCGCTCGCCGTGGCCGTACCTGCACGTGGCGATCAGGTACCTTGTCAGCATGACCAGCACCGAGGCGATCACCGGCTCATGGATCCGCGACGGTGGGACACTGCGCTCTCCACTACTCCAACGCCTCGGACTAACCGCCGGATTCACCACCCGCGCCTTCGGCAGCATGGGCGATGCCACGACCCCGTGGGAGCAGCAGCAGCGCAACCGTACCGCGTTCGCCCAGCGCGTCGGCTTCGAGGGCGTCGCGCGGGTAAAGCAGGTGCATGGCGCAGACGTTGCACAGGTCGACCACCCAGTTTTGCCCTGGCCGGAGGCCGACGCGCTCTGGACCGACCGCCGTGGCCTGCTCATCGGCATCGTCGCCGCTGACTGCGTGCCCGTGTTCCTTGCTGGCGAGGACGGCCCGATCGGCATCGCGCATGCGGGCTGGCGCGGGACGTCGCTCGGCGTTGCGCGCGCGCTGGTCCGCGCAATGGCGGACGGAGGCGCACGGCCCGGACGTCTGGTCGCGGCTCTTGGCCCCTCGATCGGCCCATGCTGCTACACCGTCGACGGCGACCGCACTGAGCTCGTCCGGTCACGCCTCGGTCCCGGCAACGACGACATCGTAGCGGGCGGACGCATGGATCTCTGGGCAGCAAACGCGCGCCAACTGCGCGAAGAAGGCATCGAAACCATCGAGTCCTCTGGCATCTGCACCCGCTGCGGAGGTGAAGACGTCTGGTCGTATCGAGGGCGGACGCCTGACGCCGACTATGGCACCTGCCTCGCGTTCGTCGGGATGCCGCCACGGTAGCTGCCGCGCCGCGCCGAAGCCCCATGTCCCATCGACGTTCTTTATGGCAGCTATCTGGTCGGGCGATCCCTTACACGGATGACGAAACGGAGACCGGACCAGGTGTCGTCGATGGCGCAGACTTTGTTGTCGACGAGGCCAGCGGCGAGGCCGATGTCGCGGATGAGGTTCTCGTCGAGGTCGGTGGGGACGCCGGAAGCTCTCTTCGGCCAGGCGACCCAGAGGCCGCCAGCGGGATCGAGGGCGGCGGCAAGGGCCTTGAAGCGGCGAGCGAGTCCGGCGCGGCTGGTGGTGAAGTAGAGCACGACGTCGAGGGGACCTCGGGCGGTGGTGCAGGTGGTGACGGCTTCGGGGAGCTCGCCCAGTGTAGCGTCGAAGTCCTCGGGGGCGTCGATAAGCGCGAGCCGTGCGCCAGGCTTGATGCCGAGCTTCTTCGGGAGCGGGGTGCCTGAGTAGCCAGCCATAGCGGGGAGAGTAGCACCCGCGTCGGTATGACGTGTCCATGCTGATCGGCGTCATTGGCGGAAACGTGACGACGATCTGCGGGGCTGCCGAAGAGCGTAGCACCTCGACTGCTCGATCAGGCCTCGTGAGGTTGCCGCATGCTAGCCTCCCACCAGCTAGCGAGCCTTGGCCTGTGCATGCCCCCGGGGAGCGAAGGTCGCCAGCAACTGATCGACCGAGCCGCCGAATCGCGAGGTGTCGCCATACGACCGCGCGAGCAGCATCGCTCCTTCAAGGGCGCTAGTGAGCAGGCCAGCAGCATCACGGGCGGCGCCATCGAATCTCACAGTCCCTTCGCGCTGCCCGTCCTCGAGCACATGCACCAGCCAGCGTTCGTTCTCGTCGAAGAAGCGGCGCAGTTCTTGCTGCACGGGCTGAGGCAGCGTCGCGTACTCCGCGGCGAACATGCCGCATAGACACATGCGGTCCGCCCCAAGCACTTCACTGTAGATCCGCACGTAGCGCTTGAGCTTCGCCAGCGCGTCTTCGTCAGAGGCCCCGATGTCCGCGATTGCCGCCTGGAACCCGTCCGTGTAGCGCCTGACGAGCGAGCGCCCCAGATCGGCCTTCGTGGGGAAGTGGTAGTGCAGGCTTGCCGTGGTGATGCCCACCTCGGCGGCGATGTCGGCGTAGCTGAAGCCATTGAACCCACGCGTCTGCGCGAGGCGCTCCGCAACATCGAGGATGCGCTCTGCCGTTGTGGCTGCGATCCTGCCTGACGTCCGTGTCATGCTTGAAGCTTACTTTTCTTCGATGAAGCTATCTAGTAGTTGACAGTCTACCTACTGAATGATAGATAACTCCCGGCCAGAGTACCTGGGCCACAGGCGCACGGAGAGGAGATTTAAGATGACGACCACCGAGCGAGCGAACGCGGAACAGAAGCGGTTCGGGAGTCCCGACGACACCCGTGAGTTCGAGCGGGGACGACTCGACGTCGTGAACATCGGCGGCGGCGAGGTCGGACTGCTGACCTTGCAACCCGGCTGGCGCTGGTCGGAACACGTGAAGCCGATCGCCAACACGGACTGGTGCGAGGCTCCCCATTTCCAGTACCACATATCCGGGACACTCCGCATCCGAATGGAGGACGGCAGTGAGTTCGACGCTATACCCGGCGACGTGACGGCCCTTCCGTCAGGCCACGACGCGTGGGTGGTTGGCGATGAGCCCGTGGTGGTCGTCGATTGGTACGGCGCCAGCAACTACGCGCGCCCGTCGTAACAACGCGAGGGGATGCCGCACCCATTGCCTGCCCCGGGCCAGCAGTCTTCGGGACAGTACAGCTAACGACGGATGTTGCCGGCCAGCGGGTAGCCGCCGGCGAGGCGGTTTGGGTCGTCGAGGCCGGGGTAGGGCGGGAACAACGATTCGAGTTCGGCGCGCAGCGGGTCGCCCGCCGGGAGGTAGCGCGAGAAGTCGCCGTCGGGCTCGGGGCGCATGCGCTGGCCGCCATCGACGCCGTGCTGACGGATCTTGTCCTGCAGCATCATCAGGCCCTGCAAGAGTGACTCCGGCCTCGGCGGGCAGCCGGGGACGTAAACGTCGACGGGGCAGACGAGATTGACGCCCGGGAGCACGGAGTATCCGTAGGCGAAGGGGCCGCCCATGATCGCGCAGCCGCCCATGGAGATGACCCACTTCGGCTCGGCCATCTGCAGGTAGACGCGGCGGACGGCGGGGGCCATCTTCCAGGTTACGGTACCGGCTACGATCATCAGGTCCGCCTGGCGCGGCGAGGCGCGGAAGACCTCGGAGCCGAAGCGGGCGATATCATAGCGTGAAGCGGCCGTAGAGATCATCTCGATAGCGCAGCAGGCGAGGCCGAACATGGCGGGCCACAGCGACGACGAGCGCGCCCAGTTCAGGATGCCGTCCACCGAGGTGACCAAGACGTTCTTCCGCACCTCCTCGTCCAGGTCGAGGGGGGCAATGTCGTTGTGCGTGTGCAAGTCGAGTGCGTGCGTCGTCACCGACCAATCCTAGCGGAGTCGGGGTTGCGCGGCAAACGCGGTCAGGGTGGCGGGCGGCCGATGCTCCGCCTGCTGGGGTGGCAGTTGCTCGTCAGTGCGGTGCTGGCGGTGATCGCCGCGCAGACGGTCGACCTGGATGCACTCGCCGATGCGTTGCGAGTGGTAACGCTGTGGTTGATACCGCCGGCGCTGCTGCTGTTCACGACAGCCAAGTTCGTGGACTCATGGCGGTGGCGGTACCTGCTGCGCGGGGTGAGCGAGCATGCGGACGGAGCGCCGCCGCAGCCGGTGCTTTTCGGCGCGTTTCTCATCGGCAATATGGTGAACAATCTGCTGCCGTTGCGAGCGGGCGACCTGGCGAAAGTGCAAGTGCTGGCGAACCGGTACGGCGCGTCCAGGGCGGGAGTCGCCGCGTCGCTTTTCGTGGTGGAGGCGACGCTCGATGGCGTAGTCTTCGTGCTGTTCCTCATCGGCGGCGCGGCGTTCTGGGGTCTCGGCGACCTGCCGACGGTGACGCGTACCGCGATCGCGGTACTGGCGGCGGCTGCCGGCGTCGGCATCCTCACGGCGCTTGCGTTGATCCGGGCGCCCTCGAGGCTCGCGGTGCTGCTCCGCCTCGTGCCCCGGCGGTGGCGAGAGGCAACCGTCGCGCAGCTATCGAGAGGCGGCGAGGGGCTGCATGCCCTGCGGTCGTGGCGGCGGATAGGGAGCGCGATCGCCCTTTCGGGGCCCGCATGGTTGATCGAGGCGGGTATGTTCGCTGTGTTCGGGGAGGCGTTTGGCCTCGAACACGGGTACGGGACGTATATCGCGGCGATGGTGGCGGCAAATCTGGCGGTAGCGGTGCCGGTGGCGCTGTGGAACTTCGGCCCGTACGAGGCACTGGTCGCAGGCGTGCTGACCGCAGCCGGGACGGACGAGGCAACAGCGCTGGCATACGCGCTCGCCGTCCACGTGCTGACGAACGCCTGGATTGTCGGGACGGGACTGCTCGCGTTCTGGGCGATGCGACTGTCGCCTCGCGACGTGCTGGCGGTGCGGAGGAAAGAGGGATGACGGAGGAGCCAGGCCAGCACGCGCTGCTCGTCACCTCATGGCATCTGCCAACGATGCCGGGCGCTCTTGCGGCTGCTGCGGCGGCTGCTGGAGCGGGGCTCGTGCTGGGCTGCGCCGGGACGAGGGCGGTCGCATCGCTGGTTGTCGCGGCGGTCGCTGCTGCTGACGTCGTGGTGAGAGAATCGCAAGGCAGCGGAGCGGCAGCTGGGGTCGGATGCGTTCCGGGAGTTCGACGCGCGAGCGCGTAAGCTGGGGGCACGGACTTACGTGGAGTTGCGCGGTGAGTAGGCTCGGCCTCGACCCCGACCTCAGGGTGTCGGCGCCTCGCGCTTCAGCCGGTCGATGAAGACTAAGCGCGCCTTCGCCACCTTCGGAGCGATGATGGCCTGGCAGTACCCCTGGGCCGGGTTGTTGCGGTAGTACTGCTGGTGGTACTCCTCGGCCGGGTAGAAGACATCGAGGGGGACGACTTCGGTGACGATGGGCGCGTCCCACGGGCCTTCCTCGGCGATCTCGCGGATGGTCGCCTCGGCGATCTCTTTCTGCTCGGGCGAGTGGTAGAAGATCGCCGAGCGGTACTGCGTACCGGCATCGGGGCCCTGACGGTTGAGCGTCGTGGGGTCATGGATGGTGAAGAAAATATCGAGGAGATCCTGGTACGAGATCTGGTCGGGGTCGAACTCGATCTGTATCACCTCGGCGTGGCCGGTGGCGCCGGTGCAGACTTGGTAGTAGTCGGGGCTGGGCAGGTGGCCGCCTGTGTAGCCGGAGGTGATCTTCTCCACCCCTCGCAGCAACTCGTAGACAGCTTCGAGGCACCAGAAACAACCGCCCGCGAGCGTCGCGGTCTCGATCTTGTCGGTCATCAGATGCCTCCTCGGATGGGGTGCTGCGTACCGCAAGCATACCGCCGGGAGTTACCAGATGCTGACGGCGCGCTACCGCTGTCAGTCGAGGCGACGGACGGTCAGCGTCGTCTCGATGGGAAGGGAGGTGGCGCTCCCTCGAAAGCCCCCGGCGACCGGGGCGGCGTGCTCTGGTGAGGCGCCAGCGGCAACGGCGATGTGGCTGTCCGCCACAGCCATGCCCGCCGAGGGGTCGAAGCCGCGCCACCCTCCCCCGGGAAGATAGACCTCGGCCCAGGCGTGCAACTCGTTCTCCTCGACGCCGTCCGCAGCGCCGTAGCCGCTGACAAAGCGGGCGGCGACACCGAGTTCGCGACAGATGGCAACGAAGAGCACGGCGAGGTCACGGCACGCGCCTTCGCCACGGCGCAGTGTTTCCTCGGGTGGAAGGGGGTCACCCTCGGGACGGACGATGTAACCGCAGCCGTCATGGATGAGGCCAGTGAGGTGAAGCAGGAAAGACTGCGGATCGCCCTTGCTGCCCGCCGCGGCCTCTGCGGCGTACTGCTGCAGCGCGGCGACCGAAGAGTGCTGGAGGTAAGGGTACAGCGACCCCCTGAGCTCGGGCGAGTACTGCATCGGGAGGGTGCGGTCGCCCAACCAGAGGAAATCGAATGGATTGTCGCGAAGAGTCTCGACTACTGTCCGAGCCTCCAGCACAAGGCAGTCCGTCAGGCCGTCGAACCAGGCCACGAGGGTTTCATTCCCCTCGATATCCAGCGTCTCTGCGGTACCCGCCGGACGCGGCTCGATGTGCAGGTTGAATCTCACGAGGCGCTGTGACGAGTTCGACCGTGGCCGGAACCGCAGCAGATGCGGTTCCAGGAAGACCGGCGATGAGTATCGATAGCGTGTGGAGTGGCTGATCTCGAACAGCAACTATGGCCCGCCGCGCGTGGCGCCCACCTCGAGAGGCCGTTCGTTCCCGCCTGCGTCTATCTCTGCCCAGAAGCGATCGAGCCAGGACGACGGCAGGCTCGCGACTGAGTTCCGCAGACGTTCCTGCCAGCCCTGCCAGATCTCGATAAGGTCCTCCTCCTCGAAACGGCGTGCCACCAGCGTCCGTGTTTCGGCGAAGTACAGAACGACATCGATGGGGAAGTCGACGTCGGCCGCGCTGATGCGGGTGGAGTCGAACGCGAGGCAGCCGACCTTGAGCGCGAATTGCATCGAGTCGGTGTACTTCAGCGTGCGGTCGAGGACCGGTTTACCGTATCCGCCCGCGCCGATGATCTGGTAGGGGGTGCCCTGCCCGACCTCAACCCAGTTTGCCTGGGGGTAGATCAGGTACAGCTTCGGCTCGGGGTCATCCGCGAGCTGGCCCCCAATGAGGGCGTGAATATTGAACGGAAGACCGCTCTCGGCCAGCGCCTCGCCGTCCTCTGCGGCGGCGCGACGGATATGCGCGGCGAAGGCGTTCACTGCTTTGAAGAGGCGGTCGAACGGCTCGTCACGCTCGCGCAGTTCCTCTTCGAGGTACGTGACCGTCTTATCCCGAATGGAACGGAGGCCGGAAGTCATTAAGAAGAAGGAGTCATCGCCCTGCTGAAAGACTGAGAGCTTGCGAGCGGAGATATTCTCATTGCCGGAGATGACGCGGGTATCAGCTATCGCCACCAGCCCTCCCCTGACGTTGATACCCAAACAGAACGTCACCGGCGGACCTGCCCTCCATAGTGGTGGTTGATGTTACGCCCGCCACCGGCTGCTGCGTGAAGAATGTCTCGGCAATGGCATCGCCGACCTCGTTGAGCCTACCTTGAAAGCTGTCGCAAAACTCGTGCAGACCCGACGCGATGATCTCAGACGCCTGCTCGTACGCCAACTCGGAGCGCAGCCTGCCCAGCTGCCGCCCGGCGACATTCCGGAATGTGCCAGGCGAAGAACCAGAGATGATACGCACAGACTCATCCGCCTGGATCACGCAAAAGAGGATCGCGCGGGGGAACTCAGTGTCCAGTAACAAGAAGTCGACGACCTGCTCAGGGGACATGCGGCCGTAGCGCTTGCGATACATCTCAAACGCGGAGGCGGAGCGCAGGAGGATGGACCACTGCATCTCATCGACAGGCCCGCCGACGAGTTCGACGGACGGGAGCAGCAGGAAGTACTTCATATCGAGTAGGCGAGAGGTGTTGTCCGCGCGTTCGAGCACCCGGCCCAGCTGGAAGAAGTGCCACGCCTCGCCGTGTGACATCGTATTGTCGGCGACGCCGGAGACGAGGTGGCTGAGCAGCTTGACCTGATCGAAGAACTCGTGCGAGTCGACCGAAGCGCTCGGTGACGCGGCGTGGCCGCTCACCAGCAGGTAGAAGTGATTGATCTGCTCCCACATCTCCGAGGAGATCACCTCCCGTACGGAGCGAGCGTTCTCACGCGCCTGTGTCAGGCAAGAGAGGATCGAGTTCGGGTGTTGAGGGTCGGTAGTCAGGAACTGGAGGACGCGCTCTCTGGTGGCAAACTCGTAGCGGTCGAGGAAGGCAGGCAGTTCGCCGGTGATGGCAACGAGCGGCTGCCACTGATCCGAGAAGGCGATGGGCGCGTCCAGGCTCATCTGGAGGTTGACGTCCACCCAGCGAGCGGTGTTCTCGGCACGCTCGATGTAACGGGCGGTCCAGTACACGGAGCTCGCGACGCGGCTCAGCATGGCGGTTCCCCTTCGGAGAGGATCCAGGTGTCCTTGCTGCCGCCCCCCTGCGAGGAGTTGACGACCAGAGAGCCCTTCTTGAGAGCAACGCGGGTGAGGCCGCCTGGAAGCACATAGATATCCTCGCCG
The DNA here is from genome assembly GCA_964349785.1 of uncultured Dehalococcoidaceae bacterium. Classification (GTDB taxonomy): domain Bacteria; phylum Chloroflexota; class Dehalococcoidia; order UBA2979; family UBA2979; genus JAIBBD01. The sequence goes on from CAYGHU010000019.1 coordinate 14,614, forward strand.
TACAGGATGTAGGGGCGAAGGTCGACGTGGCGGCCTTCGAAGTGATCCTCGACGATCACCGGAGCCCGCGACAGGGCAAGGACGGGCTGTGCGATGTAATTCCTCGGGTCAGCGCGCACTTTGAGGGCGAATGCCTCGCGCTCCTGGCCGGTCGCGTGCGGCCCGACGATCATGCCGTAGCCACCGGACTCGTTCGCCGGTTTGACCACGAGTTCGTCGATGTGCTGAAGGACGTAATCGAGGTCAGCTTCGCGCCAGCAGAGGTATGTGGGGACGTTGTTCAGGATGGCGTCCTCGCCGGTATAGTAGCGGATGATCTCCGGGACGAAGGCGTAGATAGCCTTATCGTCCGCGATGCCTGTCCCGGGCGCGTTGGCAAGCGCCACCCGGCCCTTGCGGTAGGCCTCCATGAGCCCCGGCACACCGAGGAATGAATCGGAGCGGAAGACGGTGGGGTCGAGGAAGTCGTCGTCAATGCGGCGATAGAGCACGTCCACCCGCTCGAGGCCTCGGGTCGTACGCATGTAGACGGTGTCGTCGTCGACCACCAGGTCACGGCCCTCGACGAGCTCCACACCCATCTGCAGGGCGAGATACGAGTGCTCGAAGTACGCGGAGTTGAAGACACCCGGCGTCAGCACCGCCACCTCTGGCGACTCGCGATCCGGCGCCAGGCAGGCCAGGGTTTCGAGGAGCCGGCTCGGGTAGTCGTCGACCGGCCGGACGTGGGATGAGCTGAACAGGGCGGGAAATGTCCGTTTCATGAGCCGGCGGTTTTCGAGGACGTAGGAGACGCCTGAAGGACTGCGCATGTTGTCCTCAAGGACATAGAACTGGCCGTCTCGGTCGCGGACGAGGTCCGTGCCAGTGATGTGGCACCAGACGCCGCGCGGTGGGTTGAGGCCGAGGCAAGCCTTGCGATAGGAGGGCGCGGACAGCACCAGTTCTCGCGGCACGACGCCGTCGTGGAGGATCTTGCCGTCGTGGTAGACGTCATCGATGAAGCAATTGAGAGCGTAGATGCGCTGGCGCAGACCCCGTTCGATCTGATCCCATTCGGAAGCGTCCACGATGCGGGGCACCATGTCGAACGGCAGCACGCGTTCGACGCCCGCGCCGTCACCATAGACGTTGAAGGTAATGCCAAGATTGACGAGCGCGGCGTTGGCGGTCTCCTGAAGCCGCTCAAATTCTCCGCCAGGGAGCGCCTCAATAGTGTGGACGAGAGCAGCCGCTTCCGGGCGAGGCATGCCATCGATCCCGAACAACTCGTCAAACCACGGGCCGGTGTCGTAGTCCGAGAACAGCATGATTACTCCACAATCGCGCCCGCTGGAGGAGGCGTAGAAAACAAGGTAACGGACACAAGGGCAGTTGCGTGGTCTTGAGATTAAGTGATCGTTACAAAGTGGAAAGCCGTCAGTTGGAACATGGTGCGTCCTATTGAACAGGAATATTCCCGAGCCACCGCAAATACTCAGGAGGCGGCTCGGAAATGGGGACCGGCGAAAGCGCTCTCATCCGCTGGACGATCGGAGGGAGCACTTCGAACAGCCGGTCAATGTCGGCGTCGGTGTTCATGCGGCCGAGCGTGAAGCGCAGCGAGCCGCGCGCAAGCTCGGGCGGCACGCCCATCGCGACCAGGACGTGGCTCGGCTCCACCGAACCGGTCGTGCAGGCGGAGCCGGAGGAGGCGGCCACCCCTGCAAGGTCGAGTGCGAGCAGGATCGACTCGCCCTCGACGAACGCGACGACAACCGACACTGAGCCAGGCAGCCGCTGACCCAGATCGCGCGGGCCGGTAATGCCGAGCATCGGTATGCGGCGCGGCAGCTCCTCGATGAGGCGCTGCTGAAGATGACGCTCGTGGATGATGTCGGCCGCGCGTTGTCCCTCGGCGAGGCGCATGGCCTCGGCGAGGCCAACGATGGCGGCAGTATTTTCGGTGCCGGCACGGCGGCTGCCCTCCTGGCCGCCACCGAGGATCTGCGGCACAAGTGGCGTGCCGGAGCGGACGTAGAGGATGCCCGCGCCTCGCGGGCCATAGAGCTTGTGCGCCGTCAGCGTGAGCAGGTCGACGCCAAGATGGCCCACGTGGACGCCGAGGTGCGCGGCGCTCTGCACGGCGTCGGTGTGGACGGCGGTGTGCGGGTTTTTCGCATGCACGCGGCGGGCGATCTCGGCGATGTCATTGATCGCGCCGACCTCGTTGTTCGCATGCATGATCGAGACGAGGACAGTGTCCTCCCGGACGGCGGATTCGACTTCGGCGGGGTCGACGCGGCCGTCCGGCCCGACGCCGACGATGGTGACCTGAGCGCCCTCGCGCTGAAGTTGCTCGACTGTGTCGAGCACCGCGTGGTGTTCGGCGGCGGAGGTGACAAGGTGGCAACCTCGGGCCGAGGCAGCAGCCAGCACGCCACGGAGCGCCAAGCTGTCGGATTCGGATCCGCCTGAGGTGAAGACGACCTCCTCCGGCAGTACCCCGATGGAGGCGGCAACCGTCTCGCGCGCCTCGTCGATCGCGCGGCGGGCGTGCTGGGCTTCAATGTAGGTCGAGGACGGGTTATGCCAGTGATCGCGGAGGTACGGCAACATCGCTTCCACGACTCGGGTGTCGGGCGGCGTCGTGGCAGCGTGGTCGAGATAGATACGGTCGGCCATTTGCTTATGGTAGCGTGTCGCGAAGCAACTTGTTTCTAACCTTTTTCTCTACAAAAGCAAAGAAAGTTTGACTTGCTTCGCCCCGGCGGGATACGATCCATTTTGTTATGGCAAGCATTGGCCGCATCGAGAACAGCCGCGAGGCCATCCTTGAGATTCTACGGCGTCGCGACAGCGCTTCGGTTGACGAGCTTTCTCATGAGCTCGGCCTCGCCGGTGCGACGGTGCGTCGTCACCTCGATGTACTGATGCGCGACAGCTATGTGAGTGCCTCGCAGGTACGCGGCGGCGCCGGCCGCCCGCGATATGCGTTCTCGATCACCGAGGCCGGGGCCGAACTGTTCCCGCACCACTACGTCCGTCTGACACGGCGGCTGATCGACGAGATTGTGTCACTGGGCCCCGAGGAGACGAGCGGCCGCCAAGGGGCGGAGCTGGCGGACTTGATCTTCGAGAAGATGGCGGACCGCCTGGCGCGCGAGTACGCGCCACGCATCGAGGGCCACACGATCGAAGAGCGTGTGCGCGCGACGGCGACCCTGCTGGCCGACGAAGGCCTGGACTTCGAGGTCTTGTCCGATGAGCACGGCCTGCGGCTGCTGGGACGCGGTTGCCCATGCCAGCGTCTTGGGGGGCTCGCGACCGTGCTACCCGAGGGTGCCACACATCACGCATGCGAGCACGACCGCCGGCTGCTTGAGCAGGTGGTGGGATCTCCAGTTACGGCGCTCGCAACAAGCGACCTGCCACACGACTTCGTGTGCGGGTATCGCGTCGAGGTATAGTGAGGACGATATAGACACTCCACGCTGAGTCTATGGACGGGCCATGACAGCGTGAGTACGCT
>CAYGHU010000020.1:0-17731 GCA_964349785.1 uncultured Dehalococcoidaceae bacterium
GACCAAAGAGCCGCGCACTTCGAGCGATCGAGGTGCGCGGTTCTGCGTTACCGGCTATTCCGCAGCGGCGCTCGACGCTAACAGCTATTCGTGATTCTTCGCCGTCATCGTCCCGCCAGCAATCGAGGTCAGGTGATGGTCAGCGGGATGTCCGCCCGGCACAGCGGGCAGTCGTCGGGGTCGTACGTCTGGAGCGCAAACTCGGCCGCAGCGAAGAAGGGCAGGCCGTCGAACCGGACTCTCCCACCCGAGCGGTCAGCGACGACAGCAGCGCCCACAGCCTCGCCGCCTGCGGCCTGCACCGCGGCGAGCGTGTCACGCACGGAGGCGCCGCTCGTCAGCACGTCGTCCACCACGAGCACCCGTTCACCTGGCCGCAAGCGGAAGTCGCGCTGGAACGCACGGCCACCATCGGGAGATCGCTCAGCAAAGATGCCGCGCACTCCCAGCTGGCGAGCTACCTCGTATGCAAGGATAATACCGCCGGTCGTGGGGCCGGCGACCGTCTCCGGCGAAGTCTCGCGCATCGCGGCGACGATCTTCCTGCACACCATCTCGGTGTATTGAGGCCATTGCAGCAAGTTGAATTTCTCGAGGTAGCGGTCGGAATGGCGGCCGGAGTTGAGCTGGAAGTGACCTGCCAGCACCGCTCCTGACTCTTGAAGCGCGACTGCTACCTCGCTGTCGGTGACGATGATGCCTCCGGGTTGACTGTGACAGCCGCTCCCACGCTTAAGCCGCCATGGTCGATGCGACCGATGCGGTCAAAGGGCCAGTACCGAAATTCGGCGCGACCGATCAGCAGGGATTGGTCCAACAGACCCCACGAGTGCGAGTCGTAGGAATTATTACGGTTGTCGCCCAGCACGAAGATCTGGCCCTCCAGCACCGCCGTCGGGCCATAGTCGTAGGTCGGCGCCTGGTCGAGGTACGGCTCGCGCCGCTCGACGCCATCGATGAAGACTTTGCCCCCACGTACCTCGACAGTCTGGCCGGGTACGGCAACGACGCGCTTGATGAAATCACGCGTCTGATCCTGCGGGAACTTGAAGACGACGACATCGCCCGGCTGAGGTGCGCCGAATGGTCGCCAATCGTCTTTATCGGTAAACGGCAGCCACGAGACATCGAAAGTGCGATACGCGAGCTTGTTGACGATGAGCATTTCGCCATCGTGGAACGTCGGCTCCATAGAGCCACCCTCCACGACGAAGTTCTGCGCGACTGAACGCACCAACAAGAACATCAGCAGCGCGAGAGCGAGCACCTCGACGGTTTCGACCAACCCGTGCACGCCCCATGGCCACAGCATCGCCCAAGCGGACCTGCGCGGCGGCGCCTCTTCGGCGCTCTCTTGTGTGCCGTCGGCCTCGCCCACGGGCGGCCACGGCGCATGCTCCATGCTCTGCTCACCGGACGTTGTGAGTTCCAGCGTTGAGGTTGAATCGAGGTCGGTCGCGGGTGCCTCCACGTCCGAAGGCTGCAACTCGGGCACGTACGACGAGGAGCCATTCGTCGGCCAGAGCAACGTACCGTTCACAGCATCTGGCGGCGGCGGTGGCCCGTCGGGCCCCTCCGCGAGCCGCTCAGCGGCTGCGCTATCGTCTGATGTCGTGGGGTGGGGCTCACTCAGAATGCTGGACTGCGCTGCCGGGTCGAGCACGGGGTCAGAGCCCGACTCCGCTTCGGCCGGTGGTGTGTCTGACATTCGAACAAGTATAGCAGCACCCGCTGTTACGTCTCTGACGCTCGCTCGCCGCGCGCTGCTCCGTGGTTTCACTCGGAATGACTGAGCTATCCGTGCGATGCCGCTCCCAGTAGCTCAATGCGCTGAGAGGCGACTGCGGCAACTGCGGCGCGGGCAGCTTTCAGCGCGGGGCGCGGATCATTGCCTCGCGCGTCCGCGATCGCGCGAGCGAAGGCGCTATGAATCTCGGTGCTGATATTCACTTTCCGGATGCCGGCGTGCACGGCGGCACGCAAGTCCTCCGGCGAAACGCCAGAGCCACCATGCAGCACGAGCGGCAGGCCGTGCACCGCTGCCCGCAACTCCCGCACGAGGTCGAGGCGAACCGCGCCGGCCATTCCGTGCGCCGTGCCTACCGACACGGCCAGCGCATCCACGTGCGTTTCATCGACGAAGCGGCGCGCGGCCTGCGGATCGGTCAGCACCGCCTCCGAGGTCACGACGCCCGGTTCGCGACCACCTACGTGCCCCAGCTCGGCTTCCAACGCCAAGCCAGCCGCGAGGGCGATCGCGTACGCCTCGCGCGTGTCACGCAGATTGCGCTCGAACGGCCTAGTCGAGCCATCGAACATGAGCGAGGTGAACCCGGCGCGCACGGCCGCGCGCAATACCGCGACACTGCCGCCATGGTCCAAGTGCACGGCCACCGGCGTTGAGGCCCGAGCCGCAAGCGCCCGCGCGGCCGCTCCCGCAACCTCGATGCCGCCGAAGTGATCGAAGTTGCTGGCGTTGAACTGGAGCATCACCGGTGCACCACGAGCCTCAGCGGCGTCCAGCACTCCGAGCGCGAGTTCGATGTTGGAGACGTTGAATCCTGGCACCGCATACCCGTGCGCCTCGGCGTCGGCCAGCAGTTCCTTACCTCGTGCGAGCGCCATCCGTACCTCTGTCCGCGGCTCGATGCCACCCCCGCAGCGAACACGCCGCGTATCGGCAACTTCGACGCATGCTACCCTCGCCCCCCGAAGGAGAGCGATCCCCCGTTGACCGAAATTCCTGTCACAGCCGACGCCGTGCCGGAGGGGGCCGACGAGACCGCGGCGCTGGTACGTCGCGCGCGGGCTGGCGATCTCAGCGCCTTCAATCTCCTGGTGCTGCAGCATCAGAATGCCGCGTATTCGCTCGCGCTGCGCTTTCTCGGGGCGCAGCAGGCAGCGGAGGACGTGACTCAAGAAGCATTCCTGCGAGCGTATCGCAGTATCGGACGTTTTCAGGGGGATCGGTTCCGCGCCTGGCTCCTCAGCATCGTCGCCAATGCGGCGCGCGATGAGCTGCGGCGTCAACGGCGGCGGCCGCAGCACTCGCTCGATGCCGCGCGCGATGATCCTGAACGTCCCAGCATCGATCCCGCCGACCCCGGCCCCTCACCCGAGAGCAGCGCCCTGAGAGGCGATCTGCGTGGGCAGATCGAAGCGGCGCTGCGCGAGCTACCGGACGATTGGCGCATGGTCGTCATCCTCGTGGACGTGCACGGCCTCTCCTACGAGGAGGTAGCGCACGCCACCGGCGTCCCGGTGGGCACCGTGAAATCCCGCCTGAGCCGGGCGCGGAGCCGCCTCCGAGACCGGTTGCGGGCCACCCGGGAACCTTTCGGGATGGCTGAACGTCTAGAGGACAGGCGGTGAACAGGATGCGCTGGTGGAAACACCGTACCGGACAGATCGATCCTCAGCCGGACGCTGGAGCGGCCGGTGACGAGTTGCTGTCCGCGTTCCTGGATGGCCAGCTGGTCGCGGATGAAGTGAGCGCACTGACAAGCGAACTGGCCATCGACGCCGAACTGCGCGCAGCGTTCGAAGGTCTGCGCGAGGTCAAGGTCGCGCTCAGCGCCCTTGACGAGGTGCCCGCGCCACGCGCCTTCACGCTCGCCGCGTCACCGGCGCAAGCGCCGCAAGGCCTCAGCAGGCTGGAACTCGGTACGAGGTTTGGTGCGGTCGCGGCGGCCGTCGCGTTTGTGCTGATCCTCGGTAGCGACCTTCGGGGCGGGCCGGTAGAGCCCACAGTTGCGACGGGCATCGCCTCGTCCAGCTCACAGACTGCCAACAGCACTCGCGCACAGTCCGTATCAGTCCCGCCGTCGGCGACAACAGCTGAAGCCGATTCAGCTGGCGCCTCAGTGTTCTCATCGTCGGCAACGCCGGAGCTCCAGGTTGCGACCCCCACGAACGTACTACCTCTACCCTCTTCAACCGCCCCTCCATCATCGACGCAACTGGCGGGCGACCAGCAAGCGCCGGAGGGGAGGGCGGCGGCAACCGTGCTCGCGTCGATGACCGGTGAAATGGCGGCCACAGCGCAGCCGGCTGTGTCAGCGCCTGCAGCGGCGCTCACACCAGCATCGACAGGAGCCACCGGGGCGACACCATCCGGCACAGCGGCGGCGGCTCAACGGCTGACTGAGTCTGAGCAGGAGAGCCTGCCTTCCGAGGGGCCAGGAACGGGGACTCCCGCCGGTGCTGGCCCAGGAATCCCGACTGTCCAGGCATTGGTCGCGCCGGCAGTGCCGGACACAGCCACCGCGATCGAAGCAGTGGCGACACCAGGGCTGGCGCCCGGAAGCGGTAGTGGAGGGACGGAGGGCCTCGGGCTGACTGATCGTGTCTCGAATCCGGCCATGCCCGCGTTAGAACCGGACCGCATCCAAGCGAATGCCGGGCCGGAGTGGCGAGTCACCGTGGAACGGCGTACAGACTTCGACGCATTGCGCACCGCCGAGGTCGGTCTGGCGGGCATTGCGGTCGCGCTGGGAGTAGCAGCAGGGTGGCTTCGGTACGCTCGACGTCGTGCAGGCGCCAATACGTAAGCGGACGGAGAAGAGGCAACATGCACTGGAACACGAGATGGTTTGCCGGCGCGGCGCTTGGCGCGTTCGTACTGATCGCGACTGCGTGCACGAGTGAGACGCATGTGACAGTCGACCAGCCGCAGCAGACGGGCATCGCCGTCAGCGGCACCGGACGCGTCACGGTCGTCCCGGATATCGGCGTCATCAACGTCGGCATCGAAGTGACGCGAGCGACCGTAGCAGATGCGCGTTCCGAGGCGGCAAGGGCAATGGACGCGGTGCGCGCCTCGCTCCGGCGGAACGGAGTCGAGGACAAGGACATCGCGACGCAGTTCTTCAATATCCAGCCGCAGTATGGGTCGCTGAGCTCATTGGACCGCCCAGGGACACCCGCCATCACCGGCTATACGGTGAATAACCAGCTCACTGTGAAGGTGCGCCAGCTCGACAACATCTCGACGGTACTGGACGGCGCGGTCACGGCGGGCGGTGACGCCGCCCGCGTGAACGGCGTGTCGTTCACCGTCGACCAGCCCGAGCGTTACGAAGCTGAGGCGCGCGACAAAGCGGTCGCCGATGCGCGCGGACGTGCGGAGCAGCTCGCGAAACTTGCCGGGGTCCAGCTTGGGGCGGCACGCTCAGTGACCGAGAACTTCGGTACGCCAACGATCGACGCCCGGTTCGCCTCAGCGGTCGCACAACCTGGTGGTGAGACCGCGATCAGCCCTGGCGAGACTGAGGTCACGCTGACGGTCAACATCGTCTACGACGTCAAATAAGCAGACACCGCTATGGCACCGGGGGCTGATGGACACGCGTCTCAGCCCTCGATTGTCGCCCTATCTCCTGACGCGATACGATTGTGGACACGCGGCGACCCCTAGTTGCGGCGTCGATTCTCCCCAATATCATCGAGGTGAACGCGAGTGATCCTGAGCGACCGCTCCATCGCCGAGGCGCTGGCCTCCGGCCGGTTGGTGATCGAACCGATTGGCGAGGATGCGCTGCAACCCGCTTCCATCGATATCCGGCTAGACAGGCAGTTCCGCGTCTTCCGGCAACATCGCCGCGCCTACATCGACGTGCGTGAGTCTGTAGACGACCTCACCGACATCGACGAAGTAGCCGACGACGAGGCATTCGTGCCGCACCCCGGCGAGTTTGTGCTCGGTTCGACGCTTGAGCGTGTGAAACTGGACGACGACATCGTGGCGCAGGTGGAAGGCAAGTCCTCGCTCGGACGCCTGGGGCTGCTCGTGCACGCCACTGCTGGGTATGTAGACCCTGGCTGGGATGGGCACCTCACGATGGAACTCTCCAACGTCTCGAATCTACCGATCCGGCTGTATTTCGATATGAAGATCGGGCAGCTCTCCTTCGCCGACCTTACAACGCCGGCTGAGCGCCCCTACGGCGCCCCCGGCCTGCGTTCAAAGTACCAGGGTCAGACCGGCCCGACGGCGAGCCGAGGCTACCTCGACTACGAACAGGGCGAAGACAAGGGCGAACGGGCCCAGTAAACAGAGAAGACCGTGACCGCTTCCGAGCACATGCGCCTGGCGTTGACCGAGGCCGCGCATGCGCTCGGCAACGCCTCCCCGAACCCGGCGGTGGGCGCGGTCGTGATCCGCAACGGCGAGGTCGTCGGCCGCGGCCATACGCAACCACCGGGCAGCGGCCATGCTGAAGTAATGGCGCTCACTGAGGCCGGCGACCGCGCCCGGGGCGCAACGATGTATGTGACCCTGGAACCGTGCGGGCACCACGGCCGTACGTCACCGTGCACTCGCGCGCTGGTCGACGCGATGGTGGCCCGCGTCATCTATGCGATCGAGGATCCCGACCCGCTCGTACGCGGAGACGGCCACCGTCAACTCCAGGAGGCGGGCATCGCCGTCGAGGTGGGCGACGGGGCCGAGGAGTCGGCATTGCTACTGGAGGGCTACCTGAAGCATCGCCAGACGGGGATGCCGTTCGTGATCGCGAAGTTCGCTGCCTCGCTGGACGGGCATATCGCGGCCGCATCGGGTGACTCCCGCTGGATCTCTGGGCCAGAAGCAGCGGCCTGGATGCACCGGCAGCGGGCCACGCTCGACGCCATCGTCGCCGGTTCGCGGACCGTGTTGATGGACGACCCTCGACTGACCGCGAGGCCGGAGGGCATTTCGGGAGACATCCACCAGCCTCTGCGCGTCATCGTCGATTCCACCGGGCAGATCCAGCCTGAAGCGACCGTGCTCAAGACGCCCCCCGCGACGCTCGTGGCAACCACCGACGTCTCCTCGGAGGAGTGGCGCGCGAGCATCCGCAAGACGGGCGCCGAAGTGCTGACACTGCCAGCGAAGGAAGACCGCGTCGATCTCGATGCGTTGCTCGGCGTGCTTGGGGGACGAGGTGTGCTGACGGTATTGTTCGAAGGGGGTGGCGCGCTACTAGGGTCGCTCTTCGACGCTCGCCTAGTCGACCGCGTACAGGCGGTGATTGCGCCCGTCGTTATCGGGGCCACCGAAGCGCCGACGGCGGTGGCTGGTCGCGGCGCCTACCGTATGGTCGATGCGCCACGGCTGCGTGAAGTCACGGTCGAACGGCTCGGCGACGACACATTGATCAGCGGCCTAATCGACTGGCCGGAAGTGGAATAGGAGCCTCGTGTTTACGGGCATCATCGAAGAAGTTGGCACGATCCGGGCCGCGGAAGACGGAGTGCTCGTCATCGAATGCCACCTCATTGCGGAGGACACCCGGCTCGGTGACTCGATCGCGGTGAACGGCGTGGACCTGACCGTCCGCGAGATGACCGAGGACTCGATGACCTTCGACGTCATGCCGGAGACCTTCCGCCGCTCCAATCTCCGCGATGTGCAGTCTGGGGATCTCGTCAACCTCGAACGGTCGGTCCGGCCGAGCGACCGGCTCTCTGGGCACATCGTGCGTGGGGTTGTGGAGACCACCTGCATTCTGGAGAGTCTCACACCTGAGGAATCCGCAGTCATCGCGCGTTTTCGCCCACCGCCCGAGTATCTGCGCTACATTGTCCTGAAGGGGCCGGTATGCGTTGACGGAGTGTCTCTGACGGTGATGGCCAAGGACGACGAGACCTTCGCAGTCTCTCTTGTCCAGTACACGCAGGAGCACACAAACCTGATGCGGCATCAGGGTGGCGACCTCATCAACCTCGAGACGGACATTGTTGGCCGTTATGTCGAGCAGTTACTTGCAGAACGGGCGCAGGCTTCCCCGTAGGCGTCAACTCAGGAGAGACCGATGGCCAGAACGCAGCGGCGCGGTACGGAACTCGATCCAGGGCTCGTCCCTATCGAGGAGGCGATCGAGGAGTTCCGCCAGGGGCGGCCCGTCATCATCGTGGATGACAAAGACCGCGAAAACGAAGGCGACATCTGCATCCCGGCAGAGTTCTGCAATGCTGAGACTGTGAATTTCATGGCCACTCACGCGCGCGGGCTCATCTGTGTGGCCATGACCGGCGAGCGCCTGGACGAGCTCGGACTGCCGCTTATGACCGGGCGCAACACCTCGCCCCTCGGTACCGCGTTCACAGTGAGCGTCGAGGCACGCGAAGGCGTGACCACCGGCATTTCCGCCGCCGACCGCGCACGCACGATCCAGGTGCTTGTCGACCCCGACGCAGTCCCGGACGACCTGACTCGCCCCGGCCATACCTTCCCGCTCCGCGCCCGGGAAGGCGGCGTGCTGGTCCGCGCTGGCCAGACCGAGGCTTCGATCGACCTCGCGAAGCTCGCAGGTCGTTACCCCGCGGCGGTTATCTGCGAAATCATGTGCGCGGATGGCAGCATGGCGCGCATGCCAGACCTCGTCAGCTTTGCCACGGAGCACCAGCTCAAGATCGTCAGCGTCAACCAGATCATTGCGCACCGGCTGCAGCACGAACGTCTGGTCGAACGCGTGGCGGACAGCCTCATGCCCACCCGCTACGGCGAGTTCCGCGCGATTGCGTACCGCACCATGATCGATACGCGTGAGCACATGGCCTTCGTCATGGGCGACATGGGCGGCGCAGAGCCGGTGCTCGCGCGCGTCCACGACCAGTGTGTGACCGGCGACGTCTTCGGCTCCTTGCGTTGCGACTGCGGCGAGCAGCTCGACAAGGCGCTGAGACTAGTCGCGGAAGCCGGGCGTGGCGCCGTGGTCTATATGGACCAGGAGGGCCGCGGCATCGGACTGCACAATAAGATCCGCGCGTACCACCTGCAGGACGGCGGCTTGGACACGGTCGAGGCGAACGAGGCGCTCGGCTTCCCGGCAGACAAGCGCGAATATGGCATCGGCATGCAGATCCTCCTCGACCTGGGCATCCGCAAGATGCGCCTCATGACGAACAACCCAGCGAAGCGTTCCGGGCTCGAGGGCTTCGGGCTGGAGATCGTAGAGCGCGTACCCCTCGAGGTAGCCCCCAACCCGCACAATGTCCGGTACTTACGCACGAAGCGGGAGAAGATGGGCCACATACTCGACGCTGACGGGCTTGGCTAGTGAGAGTCCTCGAAGGTCCGCTGGACGGCAGCACGTTGCGAGTGGCGATCGTGGTCTCGCGATTCAACGAACTGATCACAGAGAAGCTCTTGCAGGGCGCGACGGAGACGGCCACCGAACACGGCGTACCCGCAGACAGCATCGATGTGGCGTGGGTGCCAGGCGCGTTCGAACTGCCATTGGCCGCTCGCCAGCTGGCGGCGACCGGGCGTTACGACGCAGTGGTGTGCACGGGCGCCGTCATCCGCGGCCAGACGCCGCACTTCGATTTCGTCGCCGGCGAGGCCGCACGTGGCATTATGGACGTGTCACGGGACTTCGCCATCCCGGTGACCTTCGGGGTCATCACTTCGGACAACGTGGAACAGGCGCAGGCCCGGGCTGGCGGCGCGGTTGGCAACAAAGGCCGCGAGGCGATGCTCGCGGCGATTGAGATGGCGATGCTCTTCCCGCTGATCGATGGCGCGGGAGACTAGCCCTCACGAGAGGACATCCGGCATGAGTCCCAAGAGTGGACATCCCAGCGGCGGGGAACCCATCGACCGGGCGGCAGGGGAAGCGATCAAGCTCGCCCACCTCGCCCTCGATCGGTTCCCTGACGTCGTGCGCCGGCACAAATTCGTCGCGGGCGGCGCGGTCATCTCATCCTCGCTGATTGTGCTTGCGGGCGTCGCGATCACACGCCGGATCCGCGCCGGACAGACCCCGGAGGAGGCAGTGGCCAGCGTCACGGCCGAGGAGGTCCAAGGCCTCCGTATCGTCGAACCGGAGCTCCACGAAGAGCCGCACGCCGAAGCCGAACCTGCGGCAGATGACGGTGCCGCTGCGGCCACGCGGGATGAGTCGCGGCCCTCGGAAGAGGCGGGCCAGAACGAGGCTTCGCACGCACGCCAGCCTGCCTGAGTTCGCGGCCCCGCTCGCGGGGGACATATCCATGGATCCTGCCCGCGCTGCCCGTCCGCCAATCCCGCGCCGGATCGCGCATTGCGACCTCGACACGTTTTTTGTGGCGGTCGAGCGACTCCGCGACCCTTCGCTCGTCGGCAAGCCGGTGCTCGTCGGTGGCCGCGGCCCGCGCTCAGTCGTCGCTACCGCCTCATATGAGGCGCGGCGCTTCGGCTGTCACTCAGCGCAGCCGATGGCGCAAGCGTTGCGCATGTGCCCGCAGGCTATCGTCGTCCCGCCTCAGTTCACCAGCTATCGGGACGCTTCGGCGGCGTTCCATGCGCTCCTGCACTCCGTCTCGCCGATCGTCGAATCCATCGGCCTGGACGAGGCGTTCATCGACCTGACCGGCCTGGAGGACGGAGCGCGCGGAGCCCGTGAGGCTGCCAGTACCCTGCGCACTCGCGTACGGGCGGAGCTGGGACTGGCGGTCTCGGTCGGCATCGCCAGCTCGCGCACAGTGGCAAAGGTCGCTTCCGACCGGGCGAAGCCGGACAGCTTGCTCGATGTACCGGTCGACGGCGACGCGGCATTCCTCGCGCCGCTACCGCTGCGGGAACTGCCGTTCCTCGGCCCCAGGCTCGCCGAACGACTCACGGCGGCCGGCGTGCGTACCCTGGGACAGGTCGCGGACCTCGACGAGAAGTGGCTGGAGCGGCAGTTTGGCAGCGCTGGCCATGCGCTCAGCGAGCGCGCTCGCGGCATCGACCCAACGCCTGTGCGTGCAATCCCCCGGGCCGCCGTGTCCGTCTCCCGTGAAGTCACCTTCGAAGAGGATGTAACTGACATCGAGGCGCTGCACCGGGTGCTCCGCGGCCACGCCGAACGCATCGGCGCGGACCTTCGGCGCGCAGGACGGCGGGCGCGCACGGTCACGATCAAGGTGCGCTGGCCGGACTTCACGACCTTCACTCACAGCCGCACACTGACCCGTCCCGCGCAGACAACGGAGCAACTCGCCTCTGCCGGCCGGACACTGCTGGACGAAGTGTTCGCGAAAGAGGGCTGCCATCCTGTCCGGCTGATCGGTCTCGGCACGACGAATTTCGTCGAGGATGCGGTGCAACTGGCCTTCGAGGACGATGGGCTCCTCCACGACGGCCGGCTCGACCGCGCGCTGGACTCGATCCGCGACCGATTCGGTTATCGGGCAGTCTCACGAGGCACATCGCGCACGCGCCCCTGACGGGAGCGTGTGCCCGGCAGAGAGGAGCTTCCAGTAGCCGCCACATGCCAGATCGGCGGAGCGTCTCAAAGTTGAGAAGCTGCATATCTTGGCAATGCGGGTAGACCTCGCGAATGCTCACGAACGACTTCGGATCCTGATCTCTCCCGAATTGCACCAACTCTCGTAAACCCTCGACAAGTCCTGCTTGTCCCTCCGGCCATTGCGCGATTCGCTGCTCAGCAGAGTTACGAGAGGGGACGAGACGATGCGGTATCGCCGGATAGCTGGCACAGAAGTGAACGTGTCCGAAGTCGGCTTCGGCGTATGGACCGTAGCGACCGGGTGGTGGGGTGAGTATTCCGACCACCAGGCCGTAACGCTGCTGCGTCAGGCATTCGACCGCGGTGTTACGTTCTTCGATACAGCGGACACCTACGGCAACGGCCGCGGCGAAACGCTGCTCGCGCAGGCGTTCCCCGGCAGCGACCGCGACGACATCGTCATCGGCACGAAGTTCGGCTACGACTGGCAGTCCACCATAGGGCAGCGGCGCGAGGGTCACCGGGAGGCGCCGCACCGCCTCGACATCCCCTTTCTCGAAGCCGCGCTCGATGACTCGTTGCGGCGACTCGATACGGACCGCATCGACCTGTGGCAACTGCACAACGTCCGCATAGAGCATCTCCAGCGCGACGAGGTGTGGACGTTCCTCGACCGGGTGAAGCGGGACGGCAAGGTGCGCGCAGTCGGCGTCGCCCTCGGTCCCGCCATCGGATGGTGCGAGGAAGGCGTGTATGCGCTGACCGAGCGGCCCGTAGATGCGCTGCAGATGATCTACAACGCCCTCGAGCTCGACCCCGGGCGCGAACTCATCGATGTGGCGCGGCGGACCGGACGCTCGCTAATCGTGCGGGTCCCCCACTCATCGGGGATGCTGGAAGGACGGTACACCGAGGACACGGCCTTCGCCCCGAACGACCACCGCAACCATCGCCCGCGTGCCTGGCTCACGAATGGCTTGAAGAAGATCGAGCAGTTGCGATTCCTCACGGACGGTACCGGTTCCACTCTGGGGCAGGCGGCGCTCCGCTATGTGCTGCACGACCCGGCGGTCGTGAGTGCGCTGCCCAACGTCTACGACCTCGAACAGCTCGACGAGTTCGCGGCGGCGTCCGACTGCGCCGACCTGACGGCGGGCGATGTCGCGCGGATCAAAGAACTGTTCGAGGCCAACTACGGTCTACCGCGCGAACAAGAGCAGGCGGTGGCCGCCCAATGACGACACAAGCGACTCAACGTCCCCACACGGGCCTCGATGAGATGACGGCGCGCGTCCTCAACGAGCTGCAGGACCACTTCCCGCTCGTGGAGCGGCCCTATCGAGACGTCGGTACGCGCCTCGGCATCTCGGAGGGGGAAACTCTCGACCGCCTGCGTGAGGCCCGGGCAGCGGGTGTCGTCCGGCAGGTCTGCGCCATCTATGACACGAAGGCGCTCGGATACTCCTCGGCATTGGTGGCGATGCGCGTCGCACCCGACCGTCTGGACCATGCCGCTGCCGTCATCAACGCGCACCCCGGCGTCTCGCACAACTATCGGCGCAATCACGACTTCAACATGTGGCTCACCGTCGCGATGCCACCCGGGCACGACCTCAGTGCCGTCATCCAGCGGCTACACGAACTGTCTGGGGCGGAGTCGACGCGGCCGATGCCCACGCTCCGCCTGTTCAAGATCGGCGTCACGCTCGATATGGCCGGGGAACGCGCTGTCGCGGCCCGCGGGCTTCCCGAGTACTCGGAGGAACGCCGCGAGGAGGCGAAGCGGCATCACATCACCGATGCCGATATCGCGTACATCCGCGCCACTCAAGGTGACCTACGCGATATCTCGGGTCCGTTCGAGGCGGTGGCCGAATCGCTCCACACCTCGGTCGAGAATGTGCTCGAACACGGCCGTCGCATGGTCGAGCACGGTCATCTTCGCCGGTTCGCGGCGATCCTGAACCATCGAGCGGCAGGCTTTCGCGCGAACGGCATGGCCGTCTGGGCGGTGCCCGAAGAGCGCATCGACGAGTTCGGCACATTCGTCGCCGGATACCGCAACGTCTCGCACTGCTACCAGCGGCCGACCTACCCGGACTGGCCGTACAACGTCTTCTCGATGATCCACGCACCTCGCGCCGAAGGCGTGGAGGAGGTGGCGGACGAAATCGCGCGGGAGACCGGGATCACAGAGCATCAGGTGCTCTATTCCAGCACCGAGTTCAAGAAGATCCGCCTCCCCTACTTCGTGCCTGAGTACGATCATTGGGAGGATCTGTGTGAGGCGGCTGCTCGCCAGACTCCGGAGGTGATCGCATGACCTCCTACCATCACACGCCGTCCGAGAGCGCTACGAATGCCTCAGCGCCGCCGACGTCGCCCCGAGGCAAGCAGTTCGTAAAGTTCACCTTCTATCGTGTCGCCGACGCGTTGCGAGCAGCGCCGGAGGCGGAACGGATCGAGGCGGGGGGTCACCTGCGAGAGCTCCTCGAACGGTCGTCGGAGCGGATGCTCACGAGGACCTACTCGACAGTTGGCACGCGCGCAGATACCGACTTCCTGGTGTGGCAGGTCGCCGACGACCTTGACCTGATCACCCACTGGCACAGCGAGCTTCTGGGCTCGTTACTAGCGTCCCGGCTGGAGCGGCCGCATTCGTACCTCTCGATGACCATGCGCTCGATGTACGAGAACCCGATGCATACGCGTGCCCCGGACGACCCGAGCCGCGATCGCCTCCGCGCGGATGAGAGCGGATCGAAGTACCTCTTCGTCTATCCGATGGTGAAGACGCGGCCCTGGTATGCCCTGACGCGTGAAGAGCGGCAGCGGATGATGGATGAGCACATTGTCATCGGCCATCGCTATCACGGCATCCGCATCAACACGACCTACTCCTACGGGCTGGACGACCAGGAGTTCGTCGTGGCGTTCGAAGGAGACGAGCCAGGCGAGTTCCTGGCGCTGGTACGTGAGCTGCGAGAGTCCGAAGCATCGGCGTACACGGAGCGTGACACGCCGATGTTCACCTGCCGGCAGATGGCGCCAGTCGCCCTTGCCGCGCACATCGGATTGGCCCTTCAGGAGCGCTAGGTGGCCGGCGGTGAACATGAGGTTGCACAGGCGGTGAGCGGAAAATACACTGCAGATCTCACAGCTTTCGATGAGCATTTTGGTGAGATTTTGGCAGGCAAAGCGAACGGCACTGCAGCAAGTTCCGGGACCGCGACCCGCTGGGTCAATCTCAGCCGCGCATGCGAGATCCTGGGTGTGAACGAGTCGACTGTCCGCCGCTGGGCAGACTCGGGCGAGATCCGCTGCTTCCGGACCCCTGGTGGTCACCGGCGTTTCGCCGAAGGTGACCTATACGCGATGACCGAGAGCGGCGGCCGGCGCTCCGAGGATGAACTCGAGACGGCGGCGGTGTCTCGCATCCGGCGGCAACTGCACGCGGGCAACAAGGGCGGCACCACCGGCTGGTATTCAGCGATTGAGGAAGAAGAGCGCGACGCGCTGCGACCGCTCGGCAGGCGTCTGGTGGAGCTGGTAAGCGATTACATCTCGCGGCGGGGCCGGCGGGGACAGGTCGAGCAGGAGGTCGACGAGATCGGCCGCCGCTACGGCCAGATCCTCCATGAGCGCGGTATGCCGCTGATGCGCGCGGTGCAAGCGTTCACGTTCTTCCGTCGTTCGCTCGACGAGACCGCGAAACAGCTGGCAGAGCGCAATCGCCTGAGCGCTGACGAGGCCGCGCGCGCGCGCGAGGACATCGCCGGTCTGGCGGACCGTGTGCTCCTCGGCGTGACGTCCGCCTACGACCCGAAATAGGACACGGTATTGGGCTACTACCCGATCTTCGTAGAGATGGCCGGCCGCCGCGTCCTCCTTGTCGGCGGCGGCCATGTGGCATTGGAGAAAATCGGCAAGCTGGTAGACGCGGGGACGGAGGTCACTGTTGTCGCGCCTGAGTTAATCCCACCTGTCCGCGCATACATCAATGCAGGTCAGGCCGACTGGCGACAGCGCCCTTACGAACACGGGGATGTGGCAGGGTTTGAGATGGTGCTGGTTGCTACCGACAACGGCGAGGTCAACGCCGCGGTCGCGGCCGAGGCGCGTATGGCCGGCATCTGGGTCAACGCCGCGGACGATGTCGACAACTGCGACTTCATTCTGCCGTCGCTGGCGCAGCGCGGCACCATCGCGATCGCCTCGTCGACGGGCGGGACGAGTCCGGCGCTCGCGCGCTGGCTTCGCGAGCAGATGGAAGCGTTCTTGACAGACGAGGTCGTGGCGCTCGGCGACCTGCTGGCCGAAGTGCGTGTGCTCGCGCGAGTTCGGGACCGCGAGTGCGCAACAGCCTGCGACCGTGTCCGCACACCTCCGCCCTTGCTCTGCGCTGAATGTCCCAACCGCATCTCACCCGACAACTGGCAGGCCGCAATCGACGATGAGCTCAAGTCGCTGCTGCAACGCGGGGAGTACGATCGAGCTCGAGAACGGCTCGTGCGCACGCTCGGGATCGACCGTCCGCTGGTGCGGGCATAGTCCGGAGCCGGAGAGAGGTATGCTCACGCTCGTCGGCATTAGCCATCATGTCGCCCCTCTGGAGGTGCGCGAGCGTCTCGCCATCCCCGCCGACGATCTGCCGGGCGTCCTCGGGCGGCTCGCTGACCGCTTCGGCGCCGGCACCATCGTTTCGACGTGCAACCGGATCGAGGTCTACCTGCCCGGCGACCATGAGCGCGCAGCCGTCCTCGACTTCTTGTGCGACGCCTCCGGTACCGATCGCCGCCTGGCTGACGAGCACTTCGTACTGAAACGCGACGCCGAGGCAGTACGCCACCTCTACTCGGTAGCGGCTGGCATCGACTCCATGGTGCTCGGCGAGTCCGAGGTGCTGGGGCAGGTGCGCGGCGCCTTCTCGGCAGCGGTGGCCGCGGGCTGCGACGACGCGCTGCTTTCGAGGCTCTTCCACACAGCCATCCGTATCGGACGGCGAGCGCGGTCGGAGACCGCGATTGGACGGCACGCGCTCTCCATCTCCTCTATCTCTGTGCAACAGGCGAGATTACTCACTCCTGAGATCGAAGCCGCAACTGTACTTGTCATCGGCGCTGGCGAGGCGGGACGCCTCGCTGCTTCGGCGCTCGTGAGCCAGGGTGTGCGTGAAGTGCTGGTAGCAAACCGCACCCGCGACCGCGCGGAAAGCCTCGCCGCCGAGTTGGGCGGCCGGGCGCTCGGCCTCGACGAACTTCGTCAGGCACTCAAGCAGACAGACGTCGTCATCGCTGCCGCCGACGCCCCTGAACCGCTCGTCACCCGCGCTGCTGTCGCCGAGATCATGGTCGAGCGCGGGCACCGACCATTGCTCCTGATCGACATCGGCGTCCCAAGGGACATCGACCACACCGTGACGGATGTCGCTGGCGTGACGTACTACGACCTCGATGGCCTCCAGGCGATCGCGGCGGAGCACTATGCGATCCGTGCGAGTGAAGTCGCGACGGTGCAATCACTGGTGGAGGAGGAGACCGGACGCTTCGTCTCGTGGTGGGACCAGCTGCAGGTGCTGCCGACGATCAGTGCGCTCACGGAACGCGCCGAGCGGCTGCGCCAGGTCGAACTCGATAAGACGCTGCGCCGCCTCGACGCCAGCGACGAGGAGCGCGTGCATCTCGAGGCGTTGACGAAAGCGTTGGTAAAGCAGTTACTGCATGATCCGATCACCACGCTGCGGGAGCACGGCGACCGCGAAGTGTACATCGATGCCGTCCGCAAGCTGTTCCGCCTCGACGAGGATATCGACACGGACAGGCGAGCCGGCGCTCGCCCCCAATGACCGTACTGCGCGTCGCGACCCGAGGCTCGGCACTGGCACTGGCACAGACCAGGCTGGCGATCGAGGCCCTTCGACACTTCGACCCGGCCCTCGAAGCGGAACTGGTGGAGATCCATACCGAGGGTGACGCCGACCGCACAACGCCACTGCACGTGCTGGGAGGGCGGGGCGTGTTCGTGCGCGCCGTGGAGGATGCACTGACCGACGGCCGAGCGGATGTCGCGATGCATTCCCTCAAGGACGTGCCTACCGAGGTCGCCGATGGCCTTGTGCTCGCAGCCATGCTGGAGCGGGGAGATCCGCGCGATGCACTGGTCGCCTCGGGCGGCAGAAGACTGAAAGACCTGCCGGTGGGCGCGAAGGTCGGCACCAGTTCCCCGCGCCGGGTCACGCTGTTGCGAGCGGTGCGCCCGGACCTCGAAGTGACCGATATCCGAGGGAACGTCGACACACGGCTGCGCCGGGTGGCCGACGGTGACTTCGACGCCGTCCTGCTGGCGGCGGCTGGCCTCGCGCGGCTCGGACGGCTGCACGAGGCGACGCAACTGTTCGAGGCGATGGAGTTCCTCCCCGCGCCCGGTCAGGGCGCTATCGCACTCGAATGCCGCGACGACGACGACGTGACACGGACACTGCTTGCCCAAGCCGACCACCAGCCGACGCGAGCTGCCGTCGAGGCCGAACGTGG
>CAYGHU010000021.1:0-4635 GCA_964349785.1 uncultured Dehalococcoidaceae bacterium
ACGATCACCTCGCGGTAGGGCTTGCCGCCCTGCGTGGTCTCGCAGACGAACTCCATCGAGTCAGCGCCGGTCCAGCGGCCGACGTGGTCGTGGACGTTACCGGTGTTGGTCAGGCTGTAGATGTGAGACAGCCCGGTCTCAGCGTCAAACCCCGCGAGGTCGTCCTCGTCCATGTGGCCCATGCCCTCGATATTCGCCTCGAACTTAGCGCGGATGCCCCAGCCGGCCGCCGCTGGCACGAAGCGCCAGCTCCCGCGCACTGGCAACGAGTTCCCTTCCATGGCGAGCGAGCCCTGCGCGGTCCAATCACCCAGGAACCGTTTGAGGCGCTTCGCTCCCTCGGGGATGGGGAACATTTCCGTGATCATGTCGGCCTGCTGTTCTTGCGTCGTCATCGCTTGCCTCCTTGCATTCAAACCGCATTGGCCAGGGCTCGCCGGGCGCCGGACGTCCGGCGAGCCCTGATGCAAGGAGACTACGGAGCGAGCGAGCGTCCTCCATCCGCGCCGGCACGCAACCGCACACGTATTTTCCAGGGCGACCAATGGCGGGAGACACGCAGCTACAGCCGTCAGGTGGAAGTAAGGACCAGGCCCAGCCGGAACGCCTGCGCCGTCGCGGCGGCTCGTGCCGTCCGCCCATCGACGCCGAGCTTGGCATACAGGTTCGAGATGTGGCGTTCCACGGTACGGATACTGAGGACCAGATCATCCGCGATCTCGCGGTTGCTGCGCCCCCTCGCGATCAGACGCAGGATCTCGGCTTCCCGCTCCGTGAGACCTGACGAAGAGATGTCCGATGAGGGTCAGCGGGGGCTGTCTGGTCCGAGACGAGCGCAGCCATCATGCCACGGGCGCGCTCCGCCTCCCCCGCCGCGCCGAGCTCGATGAGCGCGGTGAGAGCCGCTTCTGTCTCCCGCAACGCCGAGGCGCTGAGACCGGCCTCGCTGAGCTCGCCCGCCAGCTCAAGACGCGTGCGGGCCGTCTCGAACGGCGCACCGGCTGCCCCGTACCGGTCGACTGCTTCTTCGAAGGCCCGGCGTGCGGTCTCGTGGTCGCCACGCGCGGCAGCCAGTAAACCATCCGAGGCGCACGCGGCTGCACGGAGGGGAGCCGTGCCCACCATGTCCGCGATCATCCGCAACTCGGCAACCGGCACCTGTGCGGACTCGGGACGACCTGCCGCGACATCGGCATGGACCAGTAGCTCGAGGCCGGGGACGCGTTCGATGCGATCCTCGACGGGGATGCGGCGGAGGAACCGTTCGGCAAGCTCGATGGCCATCGCGGCGTCGCCCTGGATCAGCGACAGCCTCGCCCGGCCCAGCTGCGCGAGCGGCTCGTGCTCCGCCTGCACAAACAGTGTCGCGGCGTCCTCGTATCTGCCCTGAAGCACGCGCAATTCAGCGAGCCGGATCACACCCTCGACAGCCATCGGTGGCCGGATCGCGCTCAGCTCCCGCACGGCAGCCGTCAGCTCGGCCTCGGCCTCTTGCCAGGCCCCGCGCCACGTGAGCACCACGGCGTAGTGTGGCCGGCAGACGGAGAAGACCTCGCTGGTGCCCCAACGCTCAGAGACCTCCTGGATACGCGTGCACCATTGCGAGGCCCGGTCAAAATCGCGCACGCGATCGCAGGCGTCCATGAGCGAGCAGAGGATCATGGTGCGCATGCTCGCGTTTTCGATCTCGCCGCCCACCGCCACCGCTGCCGCTTCATCGAGCAGCTCCATGCCCCTCGCGATCTCGCCCTCGCTCACGAGCGCCAGGCCCTCGATGGCCATGGCTGTGATCTCGACATCGAACACCCGCAGTTCATGAGCAAGCTCGCCCGCGCGGGTCGCGAACTGGCGGGCGGATGCGGTGTCGTTGCCGCCGATAAGCGCGGATACGGCGTCCCACAGCGCCAGCCACGCATGCTCTGGCACGGGATCGAGGCCTTCGAGCAGACGCCGTGCACGCTGCACCCAGCCGTTGGCTACGGCGGCCGCGCCCCGGAAGTCGGTAAGGTCGTTTGCCAGCCAGACGGCCGTCCGGGCGGCAGCGGCGCGGTCGCCCTGTCTGAGGTACAGCTGGAACGCGCGCTCGCGCGAGCCGAGCGCGCCCTGTTCGTCGTGCAGCCATGAGCAGGCGTCCGCAAGCCCCTCGAGCGCCGCGGGTATCTCCTCGATCTTAAGCGCTGCCTCGAATGCCGTCCGAGCCGTCCGCCAGTCCAATTGTCGCAGCGCTTCGCGGCCGGACTCGAGGGGATCAGGGCCGGAATCGCTGTCCATCGGTGGCCCTACCTCAGTAGTCCACGGGCAGTTCAATCGACTCCCCGCGCATCGCCTCGACCGCCAGAGTGAGCGGCTCTCCTGCCCACGCCGCCAGTTGGCGGCGTGTCGCCGGGTAGCCGATGCGCTGCAGCCAGAGCGCGAGCGCGAGGCCGACGGCGCATACCAAGAGTCCGACGACCCCATCGAAGATGAAGTGGTTCCCAGTGCCGACGACGGCAACGGACTGCAGTATCAGCACCGCGATCGAGCCCGCGCGCGCGAACGGATTCCGGGTCGCGGCGAACACGGCGACGACCAGCAACGCCGACCAGCCGACGTGCAGCGACGGCACGGCGGCGAAGGGGTTCACGAACGGCTGCATCGACTGCGCCTGGTACGACAGGTTCGAGTACACCTCGAGTGTGTCGACGAAGCCCCATTCCGTCAGGTATCGGGGGGGCGCGACAGGGAATGTGTAGTACACCACCAGCGCGATGCCGCCAGAGATGAGCAGCGAGTCCCGCAGCAGCGTGTAGTAGCCCCGGCAGCGGAAGAACATGACGAGGCCCACGGCAACGATGAGGGGGAAATCAAACCAGAAGTACACGAAGTTCATCGAGCGCCAGAGGAAGTCGGAGTCGAGCACCCAGCGTTGCACGGCAGGCTCGATGAACAGCCCCAACGAAAATTCGATGTCGACGATGCTGCGTGCGTGGCGCAGTGCATCGGCCGTGCGGTCTCCCGGCGCCCCGCGGACGAGGAAGTACAGCAAGAACCCGAACGCAACCAGCAGGATCTCCGAGAAGTCCCACCAGCCCAAACCCTGCCGGCCGGGACGGGTGGCGTTCAGTACTGAGCTGGCAATGCGGCGGTGCAGCGGCACGTGTCTGCTCCCCAGCTCCCTGACGGTGACGATCCGTTACTTAGCGGCATTGTACCGTTTCGCGCGCTCCCGCACGCATTGCCGCTCCGTTCGCCGCCTTGCCCCGCGTCCGGCATCCCCCTATGCTCGCCCGCGTCGAGGCACGCGGAACGGAGCCCCCCGATGGAACTACGGACAGCGGCCGGCAGCCTCGCCGAGCAACAGGCAGACACACTCGTCGTGGAAGTCACGGAGGGCGCGCGCCGCCTTACGGGAGTGGCTGCCCAGGTGGACGCTGCCTTGGGAGGTACCCTCGCGGCTATGCTCCGGGACGGTTTGATCTCAGGCCGCGCTGGCGAGGTGACCCAGGTCGCCACCCTCGGCAAGACGCCGGCCAAGCGCGTGGTCGTGCATGGCATCGGCAAACCAGACACACATACGGTCGAGGGCTTCCGCACGCGCGCCGGCAACCTCAGCCGAGCGCTCCGGGGCATCGATGCTCGTAGCGTCGCCGTCAGCACCCAGGCCACGGACGGCCTCGACCCGGAGGCTGCGGGCCGCTCGCTGGCGGAGGGCTTCCTCCTCGGGCTGTACCGCTTCGACAGGCATCATACGCGCGCCGAGGACCGGCCTCGCGGGTCGGTGGACTCGGTCGCATTCATCGAACCCAGCGGCCGCAATCTGCCGGCCCTCCAGCGTGGCGTCGAGGCGGGGTGCATCCTCGCCGAGGCGACGAACTTCACGCGCGACCTGGCGAATGAACCCGCAAACCTCATGACGCCCACTATCGTCGCGGAACGGGCGCAGGCACTCGCGGCCGAGCATGGCCTCGAGTGCACCATCATCGAACGGGCCGAGGCGGAGCGGCTCGGGATGGGTTCCTATCTCTCTGTCGCCAATGGCTCCGTCCAGCCGCCGAAGTTCATCGTCCTGCGCTATCGGAACGCGGGACGCGCACGGCCCATTGGACTCGTAGGCAAGGGGATCACCTTCGATACGGGGGGCATCTCCCTCAAGCCAGGCGCCGGGATGGAGCGCATGAAGGGGGACATGACGGGCGCGGCGGCCGTCCTCGGCGCGATGCAGGCCATCGCCCGCCTCGGCCCCGCCGTGAACGTCATGGCTGTGACCCCCTGCACGGAGAACATGCCGAGCGGTTCCGCCACCAAGCCCGGCGACGTCGTCTACGCGATGGATGGCCAGTCCATCGAGGTGCTCAACACTGACGCCGAGGGCCGCCTGGTGCTTGCCGATGGGCTGGCGTACGCCCGCCGCGAGGGCTGCTCCATCCTCGTCGATGTCGCTACGCTCACGGGAGCCATGAACGTCGCCCTCGGCAACGTCCGCATCGGCACGTTCGCCAACAACGACCGCCTGTACGCCGAGCTGGAGCGGGCCTCGACAGCTTCCGGTGAGCGCCTCTGGCGCATGCCGCTCGACGCGGAGTACTTCGAGTTGATCAAATCCGATGTTGCGGACCTGAAGAACACCGGCGGCGCGCCGGCGGGCTCCATCACGGC
>CAYGHU010000021.1:4735-7521 GCA_964349785.1 uncultured Dehalococcoidaceae bacterium
ACCACCAAGACGAGCACGTCATCCATGCCCGAGCGACGGCCTCGGACGACCGCAGCCGCGTGCTCAAACACGGCGACACCTTCGCCATCTTCAACCGCTTCGGCGACATCCAGCCGGTCGAGACCGGCGACCGAGGCCTCTATCACGATGGGACGCGCTTCCTGTCCCATCTCGTGCTGCGGATCGCCGGTGTCCGCCCGTTGCTCCTGAGCTCGAGCATCACGACCGATAACTCGGCGCTGGTCGTCGACCTGACCAATCCAGAACTGCCCCCGAGCGAGGACGAGCCGGTCCCGCAGGACACACTCCACCTGCTCCGTTCGAAGATCCTGTACGACGGCTCGTGTTTCGAACGCCTCGAAATAGCCAACTATGGCGCCTCGGCGGTGACGTTCGCCATTACGTGGGAGTTTAGCGCGGACTTCCGCGACATTTTCGAGGTACGCGGCGAGCAGCGACCCAGACGCGGCAGCCTCCAACCGCCCCTCGTGACCCAGGACACCGCCCACCTCGCGTATGAGGGGCTGGACGGCCAACGGCGGAGCACACGGCTTCGCTTCGACCCGCCACCGCTGGATATCACTGAGACGCACGCCACGTTTGAACTCTCGCTCGCCCCGAACGAGGTGCAGGCGTTCGAGCTGACGGTGACCTGCGGACTCGGCCCCAGTCAGATAGCGGCCAGCGCCGCTCCGCCGGTCAAGTACGAACAGGCACATCGACAGGCCGCCGCCGAGGCCAAGGCGCAGGACGGGCGGTGGGCTCACATCGCCACGTCCAACGATCAGTTCAACGACTGGATCGCGAGGTCGGCGGCCGACCTCCGGATGATGGTGACCGCCACTGAGGCCGGGCCGTACATCTACGCCGGCGTCCCCTGGTTCAGCTCACCGTTCGGGCGCGATGGCATCATCACGGCTCTCGAGTCGCTCACGCTGAATCCCTCACTGAGCGCGGGCGTACTCCGGTACCTTGCGGCAACACAGGCGACAGCCGTCGAGGCAGAGCGTGACGCGGAGCCCGGGAAGATCCTCCATGAGGCCCGCGGGGGTGAAATGGCGGCGCTGGGGGAGATCCCGTTCCAGCGGTACTACGGCAGTGTGGATGCGACACCGCTGTTTGTCATGCTCGCGGACGCCTACTACCGCCGGACGGGCGACGCCGCGCTGATCGAGACGATCTGGCCGAACCTGATGGCGGCGCTCGCCTGGCTGGACGGCGCCGGGGACATCGACGGCGACGGCTTCCTCGAATACTCACCGCAAGCCCGGCACGGCCTGGCCAACCAGGGGTGGAAAGACTCGCAAGACTCCGTCTTTCACGCCGATGGCGGCATGGCGGGCGGGCCGATCGCCCTGTGCGAGGTGCAAGGCTACGTCTATGCCGCCCGCCTGGCGATCGCGCATCTCGCCTCCTCGCGGGGCAACCACGAACTGGCGCGGACGCAGCGCAGGCGAGCCGCAGCGCTCCGGCGGCAATTCGATGAGCGGTTCTGGGACAACACGCTGCAGACCTACGCGCTCGCCCTGGACGGCGACAAGAAAGCATGCGCGATCCGCACCTCGAACGCCGGCCACGCGCTCTTCACGGGCATCGCGAAGAGGCGGCGAGCGGATCCCCTGGCGCGGTCCTTACTTGGGCCGGACATGTTCTCTGGCTGGGGGATCCGTACCCTCAGCTCGGAAGCGGCGCGGTTCAACCCCATGTCGTATCACAACGGCTCCATCTGGCCGCACGACAACGCGCTGATCGCCAGCGGCCTGAGCCGCTACGGCCATCAGGCGGAGGCAGTGCGTCTCCTTGGGGCGCTGTTTGATGCGGCACAGCACATGGATCTGAAGCGCATGCCTGAGCTGTTCTGTGGCTTCGAGCGCAGGGAGGGACGGGGCCCCACGCAATATCCGGTCGCCTGTCTCCCGCAGTCGTGGGCCGCTGGAGCCGTGTTCATGATCCTGGACGCCTGCCTCGGACTGAGCATCGACGCGTTGGCGCGCCGCATCCGCTTCGCCCAGCCGACGCTCCCTCCGTTCCTGGACCATGTCACCATGACCGGCCTGGCGGTTGGGAACTCGACGGTGGACATCCAGCTCCATCGCGACGGCGACAGCGTGCAAGTAGCCCTGACCCGCACCACCGGCCGCGTCGACCTGCTGTTGGAGAAGTAGCTACCGCCGGCGCAGCAGCTCCGAGACGCGGTCGAGCACGCGCCAGGACACGTCGTGTTTCAGCATGAGCGGCAACGCCTCGCGTCCGCCGTCCGCGTCGATGATCGTCACGCGGTTGGTGTCAACGGCGAAGCCGGCGTCCGGCGCCGTCACGTCGTTCGCCACGACCAGTTGTGCGCCCTTCGAGGCGAGCTTCTTTTGGGCGTTCGCGAGCAGATCCTGCGTTTCCGCCGCGAAGGCGACCTTCACAAGGTCGCCCCGCACCGAAGCGATGATGTCCGTCGTCTCCACGAGTTCCAGGGTGCGGGTCCGTTGCCCCGCCCGCTTGAGCTTCTGGTCCGCCGCCGCAGCGGGGCGGTAGTCGGCGACAGCCGCAGCCATGATGAGGGCGTCAGCCCCCGCACAGGCGGCCTGGACCGCCTCCAGCATCTCGGCGGCAGACTCCACGGGGACGATCCGGATGCCCGCCGGCGGCGGCAACCCCGCCGAGGTGACCAGCACCACCGACGCGCCGCGATCCCGGGCGGTCTCCGCGAGTGCGTACCCCATCTTGCCGCTCGAGCGGTTGCCCACGAAGCGCACGGGGTCGATCGCCTCGCGGGTGCCACCGGCGGTGACGAC
>CAYGHU010000021.1:7621-13323 GCA_964349785.1 uncultured Dehalococcoidaceae bacterium
AGCATCAGATCCGCCCGGCGCGCCAGCTCCACGTGCGCCTCGCCCTCGGCACCATCGCGAAACATGTCCACGTACGGCTGGCGACCGGTCAGTGCCCGGAACGTCAGTGGCGCGATGAACTCGGTCGCTCCCGGCGTCAGAGCGACATCGAGGTGCGCGCCAGCCTGTACCAGGCGGCTCGCGATGTCCGCCGCCTTGTACGAGGCGATGGAGCCGCAGACGCCCAGCACGATCTGCCGCCCGGACAGCGTCCCGGTCATCGGTTCGCCTCGTACACCCGGCGCAGCCCCTCGAGGTTGAGATCCGGCTCGACGGCGTCGATGCAATCGACCTCCGCTACCAGAATGGGAGCGTACCCACCGGTCGCGATCACGGTCGCGTCCTCGCCGATCTCGGCCTTGAACCTCCGCACCATCCCCTGGATCATGTCGGCATAGCCGTACACGAGACCCGACTGGATGGCATGCACGGTGTTCTTCCCAATGGCCGATTCTGTGGAGGGCCGCTCGATGCTCACGCGCCGCAACATCGCGGTCCGGCTGAACAGCGCCTGCGAGGCGATGCCGACCCCCGGTGCGATCGCCCCACCCAGGTAGTCGCCCTCGCGCGAGACTGCGTCGAACACGAGCGCCGTCCCCAGGTCGACGATGATGATGGGCGGCCGGTACTTCGCGAGCGCCGCCACGGCATGCAGGATGCGATCCGCGCCGATCTCTCGCGGATTGTCGTACCGCACCCGCACTCCGGTACGGACGCCCGTCCCGACGATGAGCGGGATGACGTGGAAGTAGTTCCTGCAGACCTCGCTGAACGTGTTGAGGAGTGACGGGACGGTCGAGGAGACAATGGCCGCCCGGACGCTCTCAGGAGCGATATCTCGCGTCCTCAGCAGGGAGAGCAGGAGCATCGCGTACTCGTCCGGGAGGTTCTCCTGGTCGGTGGCGATGCGGAAAGTAGCGTGGAGCTCATCGTCCCGGTAGAGTCCAATGGCGATGCTGGTGTTGCCGATGTCAATCGCGAGGAGCAGATCGTCGGTCATTTGCGCCACCAACGGCAGGGGGGCCGTTCCCTCATATACAGGCATATACAGGCTGGCGGCGATTATACACACGGTCTCTGAACGGCCGCCTCCCTAGCGAATTCGATGAAATTCACGTGGACTACACATAAGTGGCTTGATCGGCGTTTCGGCGCGGTGCTATTGTCCGCCTCGGCTCGTTTCCATCGGCTTTGTTTGCGGCAAGAGTCGGTGTAGGGCCTTTGAACGAAAATCACAGCAGCCGGCCTCCTCCGGGGATAGACGCTCGTCCGTTAGCACAGGCCACTATCCACACGTTATGCACGATTGTGGATACTGCGTATTGCGCTCGGGGACACCTCCGTCATATGCCCTCGGCCGGTCAATGGAGGCTACCCGGTGAGCAATGAGGCGATACCCGGCGATCCGGCAGACCTCTGGCAGCGGACGCTTCGCCATGTGGCCCAGCACGTCTCCCGTGCGAACTACGATACCTGGCTCGAAGGCACCGAAGGCCTTCGCTTCTCCGGCGACACCCTCATCGTGGGGACGCGGACAGAGTTCGCCACTGAGTGGATTCAGAAGCGGCTCCGGCCCCTCATCGTCCGCACGCTCACCGAGCTCGCCGCCCGCCCTGTCGACATCAGCTTCGAGCCGCTGCGCGCGCCCGAGGAACCAGCGCCGATCCTGCAAGGCTTTCTTGGCGAGACGGCTCACGGATCAAACCTCGGGCGGCCACGGCTGCGAGAACGCTATACCTTCGACCACTTCATCGTCGGCCCCGGAAATCGCCTCGCGTTCGCGGCGGCGCAGGGTGTAGCCGCCGCCCCGGGACGTCTCTACAACCCGCTGTTCCTCTACGGCGCCGCGGGCCTCGGCAAGACGCACCTCCTGCAGGCTATTGGCCACCAGACCGTCCGCGACGGGCGGAGGGTGGTGTACATCTCGGCTGAGCAGTTCACGAACCAGTTGGTCACGGCGATCCAGCAACGCAAGCAAGAGGAGTTCCGCGCGCGTTACCGCTCGGCCGATGTGCTGCTGATCGATGACATCCAATTCATCGCCGGCAAGGAGCAGACTCAGCAGGAATTCTTCCATACGTTCAACGAGCTGTACGAGGACGGCAGGCAGATTGTCATCACGTCCGACAAGGGTCCGGCCCTCATCGCCCACCTTGAAGAGCGCCTGCGGACGCGCTTCGAATGGGGGATGATCGCCGACATCCAGGCGCCTGACATCGAGACGCGAATCGCCATCCTGCGAGCGAAAGCGGAGGAGCAGCGCGAGCGCGTGCCCGATGACGTCATCTACTTGATCGCCTCGAAGTACACGAACAACATCCGCGAACTCGAAGGCTCATTGACACGCGTCCTAGCATTTGCGCGGCTAACGGACGACCCGTTAACTCCAGAGCTTGTGCAGACCTCCCTTGCTTCGCTCCAGCCCGAGGAGCCACGCCTCCCCCCCTCGCCCGAGCTCATCGTGGATGTGGTATGCCGCTACTTCGCTATTGATCGGGAGGCCCTGCTCTCCAAGAGCCGGGAGAAGCGCATCGCGTATCCTCGCCAACTGGCGATGTACCTCATGCGAGAGATGGCGCAGCGATCCCTCGTTGAGATCGGCGCCGCCTTGGGTGGCCGCGACCACTCTACCGTGCACCACGGCTGGCGGAAGATGGGGCGCTCGCTAAACATCGACCCAGAGACGAAGCGCGATGTTACCAACCTGCGAGAAATGGTCGAGCGCGCCCGCCACAGCGCTTAGCGGTTAATCTCAACTCTTCGACCTGTCCCCCTGCTACTCTTCCGAATAGCACATCTGTCTACTCCGATTATGCCAATCTGTGCCTCTCCTGTGGAAAACCACCCTGGAAGGTGCTGATATCATCCCCCTGCTGGGGACAGGTCCTCAAGTCTCTGCCAATCCGTTATCCACGCTGTCACCATGTTGCCAACTTTCCCACAGCTATCCCCTTCGCCGTCGATCTCTTCCCACAAGTTTCACCGTATCTGTGTCGTATCTTGATCCACACCATCAACAGCCCCTACTACTACGACTACTCCTCTACCATAGACATATCGGATTGCAACTCTGCACATCGCATCCATCCACATCACAGAGGCAACATGATCGACCAAGTAGTCATCCAGGTAGTTGCCGGCCGAGGCGGTAACGGTGCCGTTTCGCTGCATCGAGAGAAATTCGTCCCTCGGGGCGGCCCGGACGGGGGTGATGGCGGTCGCGGTGGCGATATCATCTTCATCGCCGACCGCGCATGGTCGACGTTGCGTCATCTTCGCGATGGGCATTCCTACAATGCGGAAGGTGGCGCTCGCGGTGGGCCGAACCAACGCCGCGGAGCCTCGGCGGGGGCGCTCGAGCTGCGGGTGCCTGTGGGCACCGTTATCTGGGATACCGGCGCCAAGGAACCGCTGGCTGACATGACCGAGGACGGCATGCGAGCGGTCATCGCTCGAGGCGGGCGCGGGGGATGGGGCAACAAGCGCTTCGCGACAGCCACACGCAAGACGCCCCGGTTCGCACAACGCGGCAGTGAGGGAGTCAAGCGGGAGCTGCGTCTCGAACTTAAACTGCTCGCGGATGTAGGTCTCATCGGTCTGCCGAATGCGGGGAAGTCGACGCTGTTGAGAGCGTGGTCAGCGGCTACACCGAAGGTGGCGGCGTACCCGTTCACCACGCTCGACCCAGAGTTGGGCGTCGTGTCGCTGGGCTATGAGACGTTCGTCGCTGCTGACATGCCCGGACTCATTGAGGGCGCCAGTCAGGGTGTCGGGCTGGGCCATGAGTTCCTTCGGCACATCGAGCGCACCAGGGTGTTGGTCCATGTGCTAGATATGACGCGCGAGGATCCGGCCGACGACCGTGCGCTCATCGATGCCGAACTGGCGGCGTTCGGGCACGGTCTGGCCGAGAAGCCGCAGCTAATCGCCCTCAACAAGATCGATGATCCCGAAGCTCGGTCGCGCGCGACGCAGTTGGGCGCCGAACTGGACCATGTGGGCACGGCCTGGTTTGCTATCTCCGGAGCCACTCGTGAGGGCACGCAGGAGCTCGCACAGCGCGCCTGGGCGCTGCTACAGCAGGAGCGCGCACGAGAGACCGAGGCGCCGCCTGTCCCGGTGCTGCACCCGGAACCGCAGCGTCAGCGCTTCGAGGCGCATCGTGACGAGGACGGCGTTGCTGTCGTCACGGGGGCGACGCCGGAGTGGCTCGCCGCCACGCTAGACATCGAGAATTTCGAGGCACGACATGAGCTATTCGACCGCCTGCGGAGGCTCGGTGTGGGTCGCGCCCTGGAACGCCTGAAAGTCCGCCCTGGCGAACGCGTCCGCATTGGCGCGGTCGAAGTGGAGTGGGGGGTGTGAGGGTCGGCGTGCTCGGCGGGACGTTTGACCCGCCCCACCTCGCTCATCTCACGCTGGGCGCGGCCGCGAAGCACGCGCTCGGGCTCGACCGGGTGATCTTCGTCCCCGCGGGCGACCCCTGGCGAAAAGCGGCGCAGGCCATCACGCCGAGCGAGATACGAGTGCGAATGCTGCGTGCCGCCGTCGCGCCCCTCGCATGGGCGGAGGTCAGCCTGGTCGAAGTGGATCGGCCCGGGCCGTCGTATATGAGCGAAACTCTGCTGTTGTTGGCGGCGGAACGCGCTGAGGCGGACTGGTGGTTCATCCTGGGCGACGATGCCCTCGCGGATATGCCGTACTGGTACCAGCCGGAGCAACTGCTCAAACTCGCCCGACTAGCCCTCGTCTGGCGTCCGCCGGGCGCTGGCACTGTCCCTGGCGAGGTGCGAGCCCGGCTGCCAGGGATCGAGGTGCGCCTCGATATCGTCCCGATGACGCCGCTCGCGGTCTCGGCGACGGCCATACGGCAGCGGATACGTGATGGCCGTGCTACCACGATCCTGCTGCCGGAGGGCGTCCGCGCGATTGTGGACGAGCTCGGCCTCTACCGCGGGCCAGACTGAGGAGTCAGCCGCCCTGCCAGCCCTCGGGCGCCCGTCCGATGAGGATCGAAGCTCGCGGGATCGGAGGGAACAGGAACGGCCGCAGCGTGGCGTCGCGGGTGAACTCGAATCCCGCCGCTTTCGCCCGCTTGAGCAGCGTTGAGGTGGAGCGGACATGGGGCTCCTTCACACCTGCCCCCAACCACAGCCGGTTCCAGGCGTCCAGACGGTCGCTGCCGCTCGGCGCGAAGTCCCACAGCAGCGCCAGCCCTCCGCCCGCGAGCACTCGCCTCACCTCGGACAGGAACGTATCGAGCTCCTCGTCAGTGAGGTGCTTCATGAGATACCCGCAGGTGATGAGGTCGAACGTCTGGTCATGGAAAGGGAGCGCGGTGGCGGTCGCACACGCCAGCGCCGCCTGGTGGCCGGCGCGTACCGCGTCACGCCTGGCGAGACGCAACGCGGCCGGTGAGAAGTCGACGCCGACGGGTGCGCGGTCGAAGCCGACCCGCTGGCCGATGAGCCGCAACAGCGAGCCGCGCCCACAGCCGACGTCCAGCCAGCGCTGGCTGGCTCGGACCGCGAGGTTCTCTGGCAGCCGCATCAGCGGGCTATTGACCGCCCACTGACCGGGCGCCGTCATCGCCCAGCGGATGAAGGCCGAGCTCACGCCCGGGCTGCGGATCCACCGCTCGTACTCGCGTCCGCGCCGCACCT
>CAYGHU010000021.1:13423-17631 GCA_964349785.1 uncultured Dehalococcoidaceae bacterium
GAGCTCACGCCCGGGCTGCGGATCCACCGCTCGTACTCGCGTCCGCGCCGCACCTCGCCTGTCATGCGGGCAATGGTGGCATGCACGCAGCGTGCGCACAAAGGATGGGGCAGCTGGAACATGCCGTTTGCAGTCGCTGCTTAACGTAGAGGCTTCCTCAGCGTGCTTACCGCCGCAGGCACTGCTCTACGGGATCCGGAACTCCTCGATCATGCCCTTGTTGGAGCGACTGGACGCCCTTCGCCAGGCCTCTTCACGAATCTCATTCCAGTCCCGATGCGCAAGTTCCCTCAGCGAGGCGAAGCGGACGACTCTCACTCTAGGTAGAACGATAGGCGCACGCGTGTTTCTTGGGCTGCGGCCCAGTCGCACATTACCGCCAGCTCACGCAGGCGGGGCGCGAGGTGTTCGTAGCCGGCGGTGAGGCGCTGGAGATCGGGGTCGCCGGACTCGAGGGCGGTGCCGACGGCGCGGCAGGAGGCGGCGAGGGGTGCGGCGTCCTGCCACGCGTGCGCCAGCTCATGGCGGTCGTCCTCGGTCTGGGCGTCGCGGTCGGCGTAGGTGAGCAGCGGCTTCAGGTCGGCCTTGTGCTTGCGTTGCATGTGCAGCGCCGCCTGTGCCAGTTCGTGCATCCCGCCGAAGCGCACGCTGAACGCCCAGGAGATAAAGAACAGCACTACCGTCGGGTCGCCGAGGAATCCGTACGGGCACGGCTCGCCGGTCTCGAACTCCACGAACAGGCCGCGGCCCCCCGGCGGTGAGCCCGGGCGCACTGGATCCGAACCGGGAGACGGCATCGAGGCTACACGTCGAGCGTCGCGGACAACGCGTGGGTCATGATAAACGACTTCCGCGGC
Source organism: uncultured Dehalococcoidaceae bacterium (assembly GCA_964349785.1). GTDB lineage: Bacteria > Chloroflexota > Dehalococcoidia > UBA2979 > UBA2979 > JAIBBD01. Next base: position 14,281 of record CAYGHU010000021.1, read on the forward strand.
GGCACCTCGTCGCCCATGAGCTTGGTGAACAGGTCGTCCGCCCGCTCGGCGTCGTTAACCTCCACCCGCAGCAGCGAGCGCGTGGTGGGGTCCATCGTGGTCGTCCAGAGCTGATCCGGGTTCATCTCACCCAGGCCCTTATAGCGCTGCATGGAGACGTTTTTCCGCTCCACGGCAAAGAAGGCATCGCGCTCTATGTCGCTGAACAGCCAGGTGACATTGCGCCCCTGCTGCGCGCTGTAGAGCGGCGGCTGGGCGATGTACAGGTGACCGTGATCGATCAGCTGCGGCATGAAGCGGTAGAAGAACGTCAGCAGCAATGTGCGGATGTGCGCTCCGTCCACATCGGCGTCCGTCATGATGATGACTTTGCCGTAGCGCAGCTTGGCGAGGTCGAACTCCTCACCGAAGCTGGTGCCGAGGGCGGTGATGAGGATCCGGATCTCCTCGTGCGCCAGCATCTTGTCGAGGCGCGCCTTCTCGACGTTCAGGATCTTGCCGCGCAGCGGCAGGATCGCCTGCGTCCGCCGGTCGCGCGCGCTCTTCGCCGAGCCGCCGGCCGACTCGCCCTCGACGAGGTAGATCTCTGAGTACTCGGGGTTCGATTCCGAGCAGTCCGCCAGCTTGCCCGGCAGCATGGAGCCCTCGAGGACGCCCTTGCGCTGCACCAGGTCGCGCGCCTTGCGCGCGGCCTCGCGGGCGCGGGAGGCGGTCAGGGCCTTCTCGATGATCTTCCGGCCCACGGACGGGTTCTCGTCGAGGTACTGGCTGAGTCCCGCCGCGACCAGCGAGTCGACCAGCCCCTTCACTTCGGGGCTGCCGAGGCGGGTCTTCGTCTGTCCTTCGAACTGCGGTTCGGGCAGCTTCACGCTGATGACCGCCGACAGCCCCTCGCGGACATCGTCGCCGGTCAGGTTCGGGTCATCGTCTTTGAGCAGCTTCGCGCGCCGGGCGTACTCGTTCAGGGCGCGCGTCAGCGCCGAGCGGAAGCCGGTCATGTGGCTGCCGCCATCGATGGTGTTGATGCAGTTCGCGAACGAGTGCACCGACTCGGTGAACGAGGCGTTGTACTGCAACGCGACCTCGATGGAGACGTTGTCGCGCTCACCCTGGACCATGATGGGGTCGGGGTGCAGCGGGTTGCGGCCCCGGTTCACGTGGCGCACGTAGGCCTCGATGCCGGAGTCGAAGTAGAAGTTCTGTTCCTGCCCGTCTCCGCGCAGGTCGACGAACTTGATCCACAAGCCCTTGGTCAGGTAGGCCATCTCGCGGAACCGCGCCGCGAGGTCAGCGAAGTCGTAGTCCAGCGTCTCGAAGATCTCCGGGTCGGGCTTGAACGAGATCGTCGTGCCGTTTTGCTCTGGCTTCGCCCCGCGCACCTTCTCGATGTCACTGGTGGGCGCGCCGCGCTGGTACGACTGCCGGTACAGTGCGCCGTCCTTGGCGATCTCGGCCGTCAGCTCCTCGGACAGCGCGTTCACCACCGAGGCGCCGACGCCGTGCAGGCCGCCGGACACCTTGTACCCGCCGCCGCCGAACTTGCCGCCGGCGTGCAGCACGGTGAGCACCGTCTCGAGGGCGGACAGCCCTGTCTTCTCGTGCCTGTCGACCGGGATGCCTCGTCCGTTGTCTTCGATGGTCACGCGGCCATCGGGCTGAATCGTGATGTCGACGTGGTCGCAAAACCCCGCCATCGCCTCATCGACGGCGTTGTCGACGATCTCGTAGATCAGGTGATGGAGGCCTCGCTGGTCGGTCGACCCAATGTACATGCCGGGCCGCCGCCGTACAGCCTCTAAGCCCTCGAGCACCTGGATGTTGGCCGCGGTGTATTCGCCGTTTTGCGCGTTCGCGCCATCCGCCCTGCGTGCGGTTGTAGTCATGCATCCTCGCTCATACGTCTCATGCCAGGTTGCCGGCGTCGCGTCCGGTACCGATTCGCATCGCGACGAGGGAACGGTCGCGGTGGCGGGCCGAACGTCGTCCCGCGACGCCCTCTGCCACAATCAGTATTCTACCACAACGGGCTGATTCAGGCCGCCGTGCGCCGTGCCTGCAACCGGGTAGTCGTGGCCCTCGGGCGGGCATCTGTGACAGCTACCGATAGCTCGTGGATGCTCGTGAATGCGCTTGAATCCACGGATTCCAGCCTCCGATTCGAGAGTCACGTACGAAGGCCCGTACAATGCGGGTCATGGACGGGCCCAACGCGGCGGGACACGACGAGGTATACATCGAGCCCATCGGCTATGTCGTCACCGGTGAACGCGATGTCAGCCGCCAGGACTGGTCTCGGGTCCGCAGCGAGGTCCAACTACGCGACGACCTCGCTCCGGCGCTCCTCGGCCTCGAGGACTACAGCCACGTCATCGTCCTCGGCTGGCTTGACCGCATACCGGACGAGCTGCGCCAGCGCTTGCGGGCCTATCCGTCCGGCGACAAGCGGTTGCCGGTACAGGGGGCGCTGGCATTGCGGGGAGGCGCCAGGCCTAACCCTCTGGCCGTGACCGTCTGCCGACTCCTTGGCATCGAAGGCGACACCCTCCGCCTCGAAGGCCTCGACCTCGTGGACGGAACGCCGGTGCTCGATGTAAAGCCGTACATCGCCTACTACGACTCGGTCCCGGATGCGAAGTTGCCGAAATGGGCCGAGGGGTAGACCTCGACCCATCTCACCCGGCCTCAACGCGCCCGCCGTCGGGTGGGACGACCGCCGTCCAGCGCTGACCCCGCTCTACAACGTCTGGATCTGCCACTGCGGATGGCGGAGCAGCACGGAGCCCATTGGGTTCGGTTCGGGGCTGAACGCGAGGTGTGACCAGCCTTCGAGCTGCATGTCGAAGCGAATCTCGAGTTGCACCCAGATGGAGAGGTTCGGGTCGACGAGGCCGAACTCGATGGGAGGCATGGGCAGGAAGCCCGGCAGGAACGAGTCCACCCAACTGCCGTTGTTCTCCTCATCGATCAGAGTCCGGCGCTCGATCCGCTCGGCGATCACGACCGGCTGCTCCACGTGGTGTAGCCCCGGCGCGCCGTAGTCGTGCGGGACGAGCTGCAAGGCCGTCTGGCGCAGGTGCAGCCAGCACTTCGCCCACTTGTCGTCGGCCGCCGCGAGCCAGTGCCAGTACCCGGTGAAGCCCTCGACCTTGCCGAAGAGCTCCACGATCGGCGCTGAGGCGTAGCGGCCGCTGCTCGACGGCGGACGCCGCCGGGAGTGGAGCTCGAAATGAGCGACGGCGCCGACGCTAAAGCTGATGAGCGGGTCGGCGTGGTAGGCCGCGGCACCGAAGAAATGGAGGCCGTCCGTCAGGAAGCTGGCCTGGATGCCACGCCCCCAATGGTAGTCGGTGT
>CAYGHU010000022.1:0-17471 GCA_964349785.1 uncultured Dehalococcoidaceae bacterium
GCGGACACCTCGGAGGTGTGAGATGAGTGAGATCGGCCGGGTGTTGACGGCGATGGTGACCCCATTCCGTGCTGACGGAGCAGTGGACTACGAGCAGTGCGGTGAGCTGGCGAAGGCGCTGCTCGCCTCGGGCTCGGAAGGCCTGGTGCTGACCGGGACGACCGGCGAGACGCCGACGCTGACCATCGAGGAACAGGTCGAGGTGTGGCGCGCCGTGCGTCGCGCCGTCGGGCCGGACGCCCGCGTAGTCGCCGGTGCCTCGACGAACTCGACGTCCGAGTCGCTCGAGATGGTGAGGGAGGGCGTCGGCGCGGGCATGACCGCGCTGATGTTCACCGTGCCCTACTACAACAAGCCGACGCAGGAAGGGCTGTTCCAGCACTTCAGCACGCTCGCCGAGGCGACGCCGCTGCCCTGCATCCTCTACAACATCCCGGGGCGCACCTCGCTCAACATGACCGCCGAGACCACGCTGCGTCTGGCGCGCGAGGTGCCGAACATCGTCGGCATCAAGGAGGCGAGCGGCGATATGGCGCAGGTAGGCGCGGTCATCGACGGCGCCCCTGAGGGCTATCGCGTCTGGTCCGGCGACGACAGCGCCGCGGTTGATGTGGTCGCGCGCGGCGGTTGGGGCGTCATCTCCGTGGCGAGCCACCTCGTCGGCCGTCAGATCGGTGAGATGCTGGCCGCCGCCGCGGATGGCCGCATCGAGGAGGCGCGCCGCATCGAGGCTCGCCTGATGCCGCTCTTCGACGTCCTGTTCGTGGAGACCAACCCCATCCCGGTGAAGTTCGCGCTCAACCACATCGGCTTCCGCGTCGGCGGCCTGCGTCTCCCGCTCGTAGAGGCGTCCGAGGCCACCAAGGCGAAAGTGGCGGCGGAACTAGCGAAGCATCAGGTCGACCTGCCGGTACGGGTCTAGTGGTGGCTGGCACCCCTCCGACTAGCGTCCACTAAGCCTCGTGAGGCCGCGCACGCTGCTCGGCCCATTCGGCCCAGCGTTGCCGGAGCCGCGTGCGCGCGCGGTTAAAGGCGAGGCGGTCGCCGTAGTAGCCGCCCAGTACGCCGGCCAGCGAGCGGCCGGCGATGAGCAGGAACAGCCCATAGATGATGGTCGCTGGCAGCAAGTGCTCGCGCAGGTACGGGATCCCCAGCACGATCACCAGCCCTAGGACGATCGCGAGGATGAGGCCGGCGTACGCGAATGCGTTGACGATCGTGCTCTCGGTCTTCCGCTGCTCACGCAGCATCTCGATGACCGCTTCGGGGATCTGGTCGACGGGACGCAATGGCCCGTCCGTCAACGTGCCGCAGTGCGGGCACCTTGCCGTATCCGACGATATGGGTGTGTAACAGTTCCCGCAGAAGCGGCCGCGGTTCGGCAGTTCGCCGCGAGTGTGGAGGACGATGTGCTCCTCCAGGCGTTCGCTGAACAGAGGACATTCGTCGTCGGGGCGATAACGTTGCTCGGCGCTCACGTCTGGATGTTCTCACGCTGCGCGGTCAGGCGCTCCGCCAGCTCGGCGAGCACCCGGTGGACGTGTACGCGGTGCGCTGCCGCGCGGCCGGACGTCGAGGGCATGACCCATACCTCGGCGCCTTCGAGGGTGGCCGGTTGGCGACCCCATTCGGAAGCCGTGCGGACACCGGGGAAGCACGCCTGGAAGCCTCGGGTTGTGGTGAAGCACACCGCGCGCGGCCGGGCGTAGGCGACGCGGCGGCGAAACGCGGGGACCGCCGCGCGCAGCTCGGCGTCGGAGACCTGGCTGCTATCGGTGACGACGCGCTTCACCACGTCGGTGAAGCCGATGCCGTGGCCCAGAGGCAACGCCCGGTCATCGTCGGGGCCGAGGTCGCACGGGACGAGCAAGGAGGCGGAAAGCGCCTTCCAGAAGCCGTTGCCCGGGTGCGCGTAGTAGTGGCCACGGCGGGCTGAGACCTCACCCGGATTGATCCCCACGAACACGACATCGAGCCCCGGCCGTAGCAGGTCCGGCAGCGTACGCGGTGGCATCTTGTGGCCGGCAGCCAGCTAACGCGGCACTTCCGAGTACGGGCTGAAGCCCAGCGCGACGCCGAGGAACACGATGGCGACCGACACGAGCAGGATCAGGGACGAGAATAGCATCGAGTTGCGCCGTGCCCGTTCGAGCGTCCCAGCGTCCATCTCGCCTCGCTCGACGGCCGCGGAGGCTGCCTGGATGCGGCGGCCGAAGACGAACCCATGTACGGCGGTGAGCACGATGAGAATGACGAACAGCGTCATCTTGATGGAGAAGATGAGACCCCAGCGGTAGTCCATCATCTCCTCGCGGATGCCGTCCGGCACGATGTTGTCCGAGTAGAACTGGTACAGCCCGGTGATGAGCAGGCCAACGAGCGAGATGCCGCTCAGCATGGCGAATCGCCTCGTGACCACGCGGGTCACCTCGCGCCGCAGCCGCTCGTCGTCGATGAGCCAAGTCGAGGGCACGACCGCGAAGAAGAGGAGCAACTGCGGTCCGACGAGCGTGGCCGCGAGCAGGACGTGGATGCCGAGCGAGATAGTGTCCATATGCTCCTCTTCTCAGAAGTTGCTTAGAGCGTGGTCCCAAAGATGTCACGCGTGACGATCGCCTGGTCCCGCTCCGGGCCGACCGAGATCATGTCGACCGGAGCGCCCAGAATCTCCTCGATGCGGCGGACATAGCGTTGGGCTTCCGGTGGGAGGTCGCCGAACTTGCGTACATGGGAGATGTCCCGCTTCCAGCCGGGCAACTCCTCGTAGATGGGCTGCGCCGCGATCGACTCCGCCAGCGAGGCGGGAAGTGTCGTCAGTCGCTCGCCGTTGAGGTCGTAAGCTACACACACTTTCAGGCGGTCGAACTGCTCCAGGACATCGAGGCGGGTCAGCGCGACCGAGGTGACGCCGTTGAGTTTGGCGGTATACCGCCCGAGGACGCCGTCGAACCAACCGGTGCGCCTGGGGCGGCCGGTGGTCGTGCCGTACTCCCCGGTCCCCTGCGCTCGACCGTGGTCGCGGAGCGCGACGCCGTCCTCATCGTGCAGCTCTGTGGGCATGGGGCCGTTGCCGACCCGCGTCTGGTACGCCTTGTACACGCCGACGACCCGCTTGATGGCGGTTGGGCCCACCCCGACGCCGATGCACGCTCCCGCCGCGACGGACGCCGGCGAAGAGGATGTGACGTACGGATACGTGCCGCTGTCGAGGTCGAGCAGGGCGCCCTGTGCCCCTTCCAGGAGGATCTGGTCGCCTCGCTCATGGGCCTGCTGGACCAGCGTCGCGGTGTCAGTGATGTACTGACGCAGCCGCTCGCCATACTCGCGGTACTCGTCGAGGATCGCTTCGAAGGACAACGGCTCGCCACCGTACAGGCCGGTGATGATCCGGTTCTTGTAGTCGAGGACGAAGCGCAGCTGCCGCTCGAACGCGTCCGTCTCATAGGGATCCGGGCTGATGAGGTCGATCATGCGGAAGCCGAGCCGTGCGGCTTTATCGATGAAGGCGGGGCCGGTGCCCGTGCCGGTCGTACCGATCGCGTGCTCGCCGCGCATCTGCTCGTCCAGCCGGTCGATGACCGGGTGCCAGGGCATGACAAGCTGCGCGCGGTCGCTGATCTTCAGCTTCGAGGTGTCCACCCCGCGCTCTTCGAGCATCGATATCTCGTCGATGAGCGATTGCGGTGGGATGACCATGCCGTTGCCGATGATGCAGGTCTTGTCGCCGTAGAAGATGCCCGCCGGCACGAGGTGCAGCGCGAACCTCCCACGCTCGTTGACGATGGTGTGGCCGGCATTGCTGCCCGCTGAGTAGCGCGCGATGACCGAGCAGTTGCGCGCGAAGAAATCGACGACGCGGCCCTTGCCTTCGTCGCCCCACTGGCCACCGATGACTACAGTTGCGGGCATAGCGTCCCTTCCGGCTGACAGCGCCGGTGTTCGCGCGGAGATGTGACCTCGGGCGCAGGCCTGGGCGATCATACAGTAGGGCCTGCACTGAGAGGAGCGGCGTGCTGTCGCGAATTGCAGCCGTTGTAGCAGCCCTCGGGCTCATACTGTCCGGGGTCGGAATCGCCTGTGGTGCCATCGATGACGAAGCGCCTGCCCGGAATCCGCTCGCGGAGACCGCCTCTACTTCGACGCCGCTGCCGACCGCCACGCCTGCCGTCCTGGCGACAGGCACGCCCCCCGCCCCACCCGCGCGAGGCGAGGTGACGCCGCCTCCCGCGGCGCAGGCGGAGCTGGTCATCGCTCGCGCGCTGGAGCTGCTGGCCGAATGGCTCGGTGTCCCTCAGCGCGAGCTATCGGTGAGCGCGGCGGAGCCTGTCGTCTGGCCGGACGCGTGTCTGGGAGTGCGGCAGCCGATTGCATGCGCGCAGGTCGTGACGCCTGGATTCCGCCTCAAGTTCCAGGATGCCCTCGGGGCGAAACACACCGTCCACGCGGACGCGACCTCAGCGCGCGCTCTGTGGGCCGGCGAGGCCGTAGCGGCCGGCACGGTGACGGCCGTGGACAGCGGCGCGCGGCGCGTGACGGTCGAGGTGGAGGGCAAGCCGCTGCTCCTGCGCCTCGTCCCCGGCACGAGGTGGATCCCCGCGAACGCCGAGCCAACCGCCGCCGGCCATCGCGTCGCGGTCGGGTACGACCCGGCCGGCAACGCCTCGCTGCCGTCCACAGCCGCATGGCTCGTCCTCGATCCGCCCTGACGTGACACGCATCGTCGAGGTGAAACGCCGTCTGTACGGCAGCGAGGCGCGCTTCGCCTGCGAGTTGCTGCATCGCACGCCTTCGCTCGTCGTCGCGGTCTACCGGTTTCGATTCGGAGTTCGGGCCGATCGATTCCTACGGCTGCTTCTGGGCCCGGCGGCCGTACCTCTGCTACCACATGGTCCGCCGCGACGACGGCCAGGAATGGGCGTCGTCGCGTTGGGAAGATGAGGATGAAGTGGCTGCGGCTACGCGCGAAGGCCGTCTGGATATGCTCGCTGTGGCGAGGATTGACCATGCACGTTCGCTGCTCGCGAGGCGGCATCGCGCCATCGTCGGTGAGGTACGGGCGGTGCTGCACCAGCTCGGGTTCAGGGTGCCCTGCTGGTCTAATCGCCCGCGTTCGTGAAGAGCGAGTTGAAACCATGCGCTTCCGGCTCGGAGTCGATGTACACGCCTGCCGCGCCATGCGCGTGCGCCCGCACCGCCAGGGCCGCCCGCCCCCCGGCGGCGAGCGAGGGCGCAAGCGCCATCCAGGGCAACCGTGCGGCTCGTGCGGACAGCGCCACCTCGGCCATGGCGTGCTCGATGATCGCGAGGTGCGAGTCCTGCGGGCCGGGCAGTCCGAGGTCGGCGGCCAGTGCGTCGGTGTTGAGCGCCACCGCCGAACAGCGGTCCACGGCATCGAGCATCCTCGCAAGGCCGCGCAGTGCGGTCGCGGAACCGATTTCCGGAACGAGGCGCACCGTCCCAGGTTCGATGCCCAGCCGCATTTCAGCGCGGCGGATCGCCACGTCCGCGTCGCGCACGTCCTGTGGGCGCTCGGTGCCGCTGAGCAGCACGGCGGCGACCGATGCACTGACGACGCCCGCGGACGCCGCCTCGATGCCGCCTGACCGGTCCACAGCCAGACGCACATGCACCGGCCGCCCGCTCTTGGCCGTATCTGGTAGAGCAGAACGTCGTCCATGTGTGCGTGAGCCGTCCGGCATCCCGGCCGTGAGGTCGAGCGTGACAGCATCGGCGGTGGTGGGCCGCGCGAGGGCCGTCGCTGCTGTGTCCGTGCGCAGCAGCAGGTTAGTGCGCATCGTTAGCGAGTGGTTCACTGCGGCGGCACCTATATCGACTCCTCCCCGGCGACCGGCGTCCCCGCCTCGACGTCGTCGAGGAACCGTAGCACTGCCTGACTCCAATCGCCCGGCCGCTGCGCGGAAGTCCCGTGCGAACAGCCCCGGAGGCAGACGACCCGCCGGTTCGGCAGTCCATCGATGACACGGGCGATGCCCTGCCCGACGATTTGGTCCAGGTCTCCGTAGATGACGAACGCGGGCATGTGCAGCGACGCCAGTTGCGAGGTGAGGTCTGGGCGTCCGTCCATCGCCAGATAGGCTCCTTCGAGGCCGGCGTCTCCGCGCAGCATCGGCGGTACCTCCCGCGCTGGCGGCGTGTCACCGCGCGTCGTGCTGTCGGAGAGGATCAGCGCGCGAGTCTCCTCCGGGTGCTCGGCCGCATACTGAAGCGCAATCTGGCCGCCGAATGACATGCCGCCGATCGTGGCGCCCTCGACGGCGTCGAGCGCTTCCAGGAGCGCGCGCAGGTCGCCGGCGAGCGCGGACATCGAGTAGGCGGCGGAGTCGCTCGGCGCGCTGGATGCGCCATGGCCGCGCGCGTCCCAGACGATCAGCCGGTGCCGCTGGGAGAGTGCCTCGACCTGTGGCCACCACATATCGAGCGAAGCGCCAAAGCCGTGCGCGAGCACGAGCGGCCGGCCGCTACCGGACTCCTGGTAGCGGATGTCGATGCCGTCCGGGGTCGTGACGGTCGGCATCGATGCTCAGGCGGAAAGGATGGCGTCGAGGCGGTCGGCGCTCGCCGAAGGGCCGACGACCGCGAGCGCGTACGCGCGCTGCCCGATCACCCGCTTCGCGACGCGCTGCACATCGTCCGCCGTGACGGCACGCAGGCGGGCGACCGTCTCATCGATCGGCTCGATCTCACCGTCCTGCAGCAGCTGCTCCCCGAACCGCTGGCCGTACGCCATCGGCGCTTCGAAGGAGAGGCGGAACGACCCTGCGGCGTAGTCGACCGCGCGCTGCAACTCCTCGGCGGTCACAGGCTCGTCGGCGATTCGGTGGAGCTGCTCGACGATGACCTGCAGCGCCTCTTCCTGCTGCGCCCGCGTCACCCCGGCGGCCACAGTGAACGCGCCGATATCGAGATAGCGCGTGACGCGCGAGCCGACCGAGTACGCGAGCCCCCGGCGCTCGCGCACCTCCTCGAACAGGCGCGACGACATCCCGCGACCCAGGATGGTGTTCATGATGTCGAGGGCGTACCGGTCCGGGTCGCGGCGCGCGCCAGCCTGCATGGAGAGCGCAATCTGTGTCTGTTCCGTCTCCCGCGGCTCGACGATCACCCGCTCAGGAGGAAGGCCCCAGCTTGCGGCCGGTGAAGACATCCGCGCGCTCACCGGCAGGTCGCCGAAATGCCGCTCAGCGCTGCGGACGACCTCCTCGTGTATGACGTTCCCGGCGACCGAGAAGACGGCATTGCCGGCGGTGTAGAAGCGGTCCATGTGCTCCGTGAAGTCGGCCCGCTGCATCCCCTCGACCGTCTCCAGCGACCCTGCGACTGGCCAGCCAATCGGCTGGTCGCCGAAGGTAGCGCGGCCGATGAGCTCGCCCACCCACGCCGAGGGCGTGTCGTGGCTGCGGCGGATCTCCTGCTGGACCACCGTGCGCTCGCGGTCGATCTCCTCGGCGGCGAGCAGCGAATGCTGGATCATGTCCGCTACGACGGCGATCCCGGTTTCGGCCGCCTCGAACGGCACGTTGTTCCAGTAGCAGGTCAGCTCTTGCGTCGTATAGGCGTTCAGGCTGCCGCCGGCGCCTTCGATCGCCTGGCTGATCATCTGGGCGTTCGGACGCTGCACGGTGCCCTTGAACAGCATATGTTCCAGGTAGTGCGAGAGGCCATTGGTGCGCGGCCCCTCGCCTCGGGAGCCGATGCCCGCAAAGAAGGAGATGCTGGCCGACTGCGCTGCCGGCAGCGAGGTCGTGAGGACACGAAGCCCGTTCGGCAGCGCTGTGATCTGTGGGACGGTCGCCATTGTTGGCCCCTCTCCTGCGGCGGTGTTCGAGGTTCGGATGGGAGGCTGCCCGCGTGCGCGGTGTACTCTTCAGCGTACGGTGCCGCCTATCGCCTCGCAAGGCGAGCCAGCCGATGTGTGCCGGTCAGTTGACACCTGCGGGGGCGTTACCGAGGATTGGACGTGTCCCCCATATTCCTCCCCGCAGCCGAGGCGAGTGAAATGCCGAAGTACATCTTCGTCACTGGCGGAGTCGTGAGTTCCGTGGGCAAAGGGATCGTGACGGCCTCGCTGGGCCGCATCCTGAAGTCGCGTGGGCTCCGGGTGTCCATCCTGAAGCTCGACCCCTATATCAACGTGGATCCGGGGACGATGTCGCCCTACCAGCATGGCGAGGTCTACGTCACCGACGACGGCGCGGAGACGGATCTCGACTTGGGACACTACGAGCGCTTCCTGGACGAAAACCTGACGCGCGCCAACTCGACCTCGACGGGCCAGGTGTACGAAGAAGTCATCCGCATGGAGCGCCGGGGGGACTTCCTCGGCGGGACCATCCAGCCGATCCCGCACATCACGAACGAGATCAAGCGGCGCATCCGGGCCGCCGGGCAGGCGCTCGACGCGGAGGTCTTGCTCGTCGAGGTGGGCGGCACGGTGGGTGACATGGAGGGCCAGCCGTTCCTCGAAGCGATCAGCCAGATGCGGCACGCCCTCGACCCGCACGACACGATGTCGATCCACGTCACGTTGCTGCCGTACATCGGCGCGACGAAGGAGTTGAAGACCAAACCGACGCAGCACTCGGTCCGCGAGCTGCGGACGTTCGGCATCCAGCCGGACGTCATCGTCGCGCGCTCCGACTTCCCCGTCGCCCAGTCCCTGCGCGAGAAGATATCGCTGTTCTGCAACGTCGATACGGAGGCGGTCATCGCCCTGGAGACCGCCGAGTCGATCTACGAAGTGCCGCTGTACCTCGAAGTGGCGGGGCTGTCGCAGATCGTCGCCCGGCAGCTCGACCTCCCGCCCGCTGAGGCGGATCTTGGCGATTGGCGCGCGTTTGTCCAGCGGCTGCGCAACCCCTCGTCGACGGCGCGTATCGCCATCGTTGGCAAGTACGTGGAGCTGCACGACGCGTACCTCTCCATCAAAGAGGCGCTCATCCACGCCGGCGTCCACCACGGCGCGAAGCTCGACCTGCGCTGGGTGCACTCGGAAGACCTCGAGTCCCGTCCGCCTGACGAGGTCATTGGCGAAGTCGACGGGCTGTTGTTGTGCCCCGGCTTCGGCGACCGTGGCCTCGAGGGGAAGATCGCGGCCGTCCGTTACGCGCGTGAACGCCTCATCCCCTATCTGGGCGACTGTCTGGGCATGCAGATGATGGTGTGCGAGTTCGCCCGCAACGTGGCCGGGATGCCAGACGCCAACACCACTGAGGCGGATCCGCGCACGCCGTTCCCGGTGATTTCGCTGCTGTCAGAGCAGCGCGGTGTCGACGATCTCGGCGGCACGATGCGCCTCGGCGGCTACGACTGCACGCTCGTCGAGGGGACGCGGGCGCACGCCGCTTATGGCACGACCACCGTGCGCGAGCGGCACCGCCATCGCTACGAGGTCAACAACGCGCTTTTGCCGGTGCTGCAGGAGCACGGCCTCATCGCTTCAGGCTGGTCGCCTGACGGCCGTCTTGTCGAAATCTGTGAGCTGCGAGACCACCCGTGGATGGTGGGAGCGCAGTTTCATCCGGAGTTCACTTCGCGTCCGAACCGCCCCCAGCCGCTGTTTCGCGCGTTCATCGGTGCGGCGCTGGTGCACGCGGACGAGCGGGCAGCCGTGCCCGCCGCGGCGGGCACGGCCACGGCGCCTGCTTCGTGACGATACGCCTGCTGCACACGCTCGCACTGTTCTGGATGATGGCCGGCGTCGGCGCGGTCATCGTCCCGATCTGGAAGGCATGGGCGGCGAAGGACCTCAACGTCCGGTCGCTGTTGCTGCAGGAAGCCCAGCGCAACGAGGTACAGTGGCTGATTCCGGGCATGCTCGCCACGCTGTTTACTGGAGTGGCGTGGGTATCGTCCGATGAAGCGAACTTCAACTTTATCCGTACCGGCTGGTTGCTCGCGATCGAGATCGTCTTCGCGCTCGATGGCTTCATATTCCTGCCGCTGATGGGCGTGGGGCTGCGTCGTGTACGCCTCCTCGCGCTCCAGGCGCAGAAGCGGGGACAGATGACCGACGAGCTGCGCGACGCGCTCGCGGACAACGTCCCCGTCGTATTCGCAACAGCGATTACACTGTCAGTACCGGTGATGACTTGGCTCGCGATATACAAGCCGTTCTGACAACCGTCAGCGCAGTTGACGCAGGTCCCCCGAAAGGAGAGACGGAATGCGACTCTTCCTCGACACAGCGAACATCAGCGACATCCGGCGCGGCGCGGCAATGGGCGTCCTCGATGGTGTGACCACCAATCCCTCGCTCCTAGCGAAAGAAGGAGTCGAGTACCGCGACCGCGTGCTCGAAATCTGCGAGGTGGTCGACGGCCCGATCTCCGCGGAGTGCATCTCCACCACCGCCGACGCGCTGGTGGAAGAGGGACGCCGGATCGCCGCCTGGCACCCGAACGTGGTCGTGAAGGTGGCAATGAGCGAGCAGGGATTGCAAGCGATCCACCGCCTCTCCGCTGAAGGCATCCGGGTTAACACGACCTTGATCTTCTCCGCCAACCAGGCGTTGCTCGCTGCCCGCGCCGGCGCGACGTACATTTCGCCGTTCATCGGCCGGTTGGACGATGCGGGCGAAGACGGGATGCAGGTCGTCCGCGAATCCGTGCAGATATTCGAGACGTACCACCTGCCGACGCAGGTCCTCGCCGCGAGCATTCGGAGCGCGCGGCAGGTCACGCTGGCCGCGCTCGCTGGCGCCCATGTGGCAACGGTCCCGGCCAGCGTGCTGTTCCAGATGGTGCAGCACCCGCTGACCGATGTCGGCATCGAGCGGTTCCTGGCGGATGCCGCGAAGTACACGCCGGTATAGCACCGGGAACAGCGGCAAGCGCGGGAATGACGAACGCGCTTGCCGTACAAGAGAGAGGCCGATAGACTCCATATGTCCACATCGCCGGAAGTCGCCGCACAGTCTCCACGGCGGCGCCACCTAGCAGACGGCATTTTGTAACTACATGGCACGAGGTCCTTCTCGCGGACGTGCTCCAGGCGCGCCCGCACCAGAATTCACGGGCGAACAGCCACGGCGCGTCGAGCGCCGGAATGGGGAACGCGGTGACGCGCCCCCTACCCTCAACATTGCCGATCTCGAGCGACGCAGTCGCGAAGACCTGATCGACTACGCGGCCGAGCTGCAGATCGAAAATGCGGCCGCGTTCCCGAAGCAGGAGTTGATCTTCCGGATCCTGCAGGACCAGGCAGAGCGCCAAGGCAACATCTTCTCGGGTGGAGTGCTGTCGCTCGTCGACGATGGGTTTGGGTTCCTGCGGGGCGAACGCTTGATCCCCGGCCCAAACGACGTCTACGTCTCGCAGTCACAGGTCCGCCGCTTCGGGCTCCGCAACGGCGATTATGTCACGGGCCAGGTGCGCCAGCCGAAAGACTCCGAGAAGTACTACGGCCTGCTTCGGGTGGAGGCGGTCAACGGCCTTGACCCGGAGGAGGCGAAGCGGCGTCCCTACTTCGAGAATCTGACGCCGATCTTCCCGAACCGCCAGCTCAAGCTGGAGGCTGACAGCACAGAACTCAGCCAGCGCATCGTCGACCTGTTCGCTCCAGTAGGTCGCGGGCAGCGCGGCCTCATCGTGTCGCCTCCCAAGGCCGGCAAGACGATGCTGCTGAAGTCGATTGCGCACGGCGTGATCGCCAACAATCCGGATATCCATCTGATGGTATTGCTCATCGGTGAGCGGCCTGAAGAGGTCACGGACATGCAACGCTCCGTACGAGGCGAAGTGATCGCCTCGACCTTCGATGAGCCGGTCGAGGATCACACCCGCGTCGCGGAAGCGGCCATCGAGCGCGCGCGCCGCCTTGTCGAAGGCGGCACCGACGTCGTGATCCTGCTCGACTCGATTACGCGTCTCGCGCGCGCCTACAATCTCGCGGTCCCCACGAGCGGACGGACGTTGTCGGGCGGTATCGACCCGATCGCGCTCTACCCGCCGAAGCGGTTCTTCGGTTCCGCCCGTAATACTGAGGAGGGTGGGTCGCTCACGATCATCGCCACCTGCCTCGTCGAGACGGGTTCGCGGATGGACGATGTGATCTTCGAGGAGTTCAAGGGCACTGGGAACATGGAGCTGCGGCTCGACCGGCGCTTGGCCGAGAAGCGCGTCTACCCCGCCATCGACATCTTTGCCTCCTCGACACGGCGCGAGGATCTGCTCTTCGATGAGGAGACGCTTCGCCAGGTCTGGCTGTTGCGCCGCATGGCGGCCATGGTCGGCGATCAGGGAACAGACGCCACGGAGCGCGTCCTGGAGCGGCTCGCGAAGACGAAGACCAACCAGGAATTCCTCGCCACCCTCAAGTCGGAAGTCATTTAGCGAGCGAGCTTCCGGCCCACGCCCCGGGATAACGATGTCCCGTTATGTCGTGTTTGTACGACGGATGCTCCAGGCATTTCCGATGTAATCATTGTGGAGAGATTGCGGCCCGGCAGGTTGTGGTCTCGTGGTAGACTGCCGTCTGCGCCGCTTAGGGGATGGACACTCAGTGTTCAGGGCAAACGGGCGGATGCATCGATAAAGGGGCGGTCGTATTCCCGATCATGGAACAGTTCCTACGCCACCCGATCGGCGGCGGCGTAGCCGGACGTTAGCCCGGGCGAAGCAGCACTCACGTCCTCATGGGCGCAAGTACGCGCGGCGGCTGTTCACGCACGCTGCGGTAGCTGTTGTGCTGCTCGCCGCCACGGTCGTCGGCGCGCGGTTCACCATCGCCGCGCCTGACAGTGGCTTCAACGCTTCGCTGAAGGTCTCTGCGTTCTCGCTCCCGGGCCTGGCGGCATCGTTGCCAGCCTCCGCCGCTACGGGGGTGCCTACCGGGCCAGCGGTCGCCGTAGCTGTCGTTGCCGCCACCGAGCAGCCGTCCCTGGTGACCTCTGTCGCCCCCTCCAGCACTCCAGAGGCAATGAGGCACGTGTCTCAGGCCGTCGTCTCCAGCACTGCCCTCCCCGCATCGAGCGAGGTGGTACGGGCGTCACGCACGCAGGAGCCGATCCTGAAGTACTACCAATACCAGGTTCAGGCTGGAGACACCGTGAACGCGATCGCTGCCCGGTCTGGCATCGACCCCAAGTACATTCTCTGGAACAACATCGACATCATCTCCAACGAGCACGTGTTGACCGTGGGAGACATACTCCAGATCCCGGCTGTAGAGGGCATCCTGCATCCAGTGCGGATCGGTGACACGCTGTCCGGCATCGCCGCGCAGTACGAGGCGAAAGTGGCGGATATCGTCGCGTTCCCAGGGAACAGCCTTGCCAATCCCACCGATCTGAGGGAAGGCACCATCATCCTCGTCCCGGGTGGCCGAGTGATTCAGCGGGCGTCACCGACCCTGCGCCCCACACCGCCGGTGCTGGCGGCAGCGGCGGCGTCATCGCCGTCCACGACGCGCCTGGCTATTTCGGACTGGGTCTGGCCGGTTGTGAACAATGTCACGTCCTACTACGGGCCGAGCCACCCGCTGGGTATCGACATCGAGGCGCCGTATGTGCCGGTGGTCGCCTCGCGAGCGGGACAGGTAGTGTTCGTGGGTGGCGACAGCTGCTGTTCGTACGGTCTGTACATCATCATCCGTCACGACGACGAGTATGAGACCCGCTACGCGCACCTTTCGGCGTTCACCGTCCAGATCGGGCAATGGGTCGACGCCGGTCAGCAGATCGGCGTGAGCGGCAGCACGGGCCGGTCGACTGGCGCGCACCTGCACTTCGAGATCATCGACAACGGCGCGGTCACGAACCCGTTAGCCAAGCTGCCGTAAACGGCAGTGGGCCGCTCCCTGACTATATCGAAGTGAAGAACTCGCGATGCGAGCGCGACGCGGTCTTAGCCGCGCGGCTCGAGCAGCACGATGCGCTGCGAGTCGCCCAGGCCGCGGCCCTGGACCGTCAGCTTCGCGACCGGCGCCTCCGGTTCGATGCCCACCGCCGCGAGGAACGCCTTGAGCCGCGGATCCTGATCCCCGTCCGTCCGGTAGCCGACCGGAATGGTGATGGCGGGTTCGAGCATGCGGACGGTGCGGGCGGCCTGTTCAGGCTCAAGCGTCCCTTCCGCAATCGGCAGGATCAGAATATCCGCGTTCGTGAGCGGCTCCGCCTCCGCCGCCGTGAGCTGCGCGCCGAGGCCACCGAGGTGTGCCACGTGCAGCCCCTCGGCCTCCAGTAGGTACACAACGTTGCGTCCCGCCGTGGCCCCTTCCTCGGAAGGCCGGAGCGAGGTGGCAACGCCGAGGATCTGGACGCCCTGCACCTCGTACTCCCCGGGGCCGTCGATGACCAGCGGCTGGCCCTTCACACCCGGGAGGTGGTTGTGCTTCGGGTCGTCGTGGCTGACCGTGACGATGTCGGCCGTCGGCCGGCCCATGTCGAGGCCGCCGGATCGCTCGTACGGGTCCATCAGGACCGCCGCCTGCTTGGTGCGGATGCGCACGCACGCGTGACCCAGCCAGGTGATCTCCACACTTGCCTCCATTGAGCGTCCGGGAAGGGGATCGTATCGAGGGTGGCTCTCAGCCGCCAGCGCTCAGGCCAGCGTCACGGCTCGCCCAGCGTCTGCTGAAGCTCGCGCAGCGTCCGGTGGTGCAACGCCTTGATGGCCCCCTCGGTGCGGCCCATACGCCGGCCGATGTCGGCGTTGGTCAGCCCCTCCACGTACTTCAGCGCGAGCAGTTCCTGTCGGTCGGGAGCGAGCGACCGTATCGCCCCGCGCACACGCTGCACACGCTCGCTCATCTCAAGGGTCGACTGCGGGTCGGGGCTATCGGCGGGGATCGCCAGGGCGTCGTCGAGCGGCGTCGTCGAGGGCCGGCGGCCCCGCTCGCGGTACCAGTTGACGAGCAAATTATGGGCGATGGACATCAGCCAGGAGCCGAACGCGTCCGGCCCTTTGCCGCGGCCCCCGCGATAGCTATCGAGGTGCGTGAGCGCGTTGAGAAAGGTCCGCGAGGTCAGCTCCTCAGCCTCCGCTGGGTCGCCCGTCCGTGAGAGCAGGTAACGATACACCCGCCCCGCGTACGCCTCGTAGAGAGCCTCGGAAGCGTCGCGTCCCGGGTGCGGGAGATTTTGCTGAGGGTGGGAGGATGGTTGCGGCAGAGGACGCTCCTGTGCAGGCAGTGGAGTATAGAGGAACCTGTGTTGATATGCTGCCCGGCCGCCCATCGCTCCATTGACCGGTTTCGGGTGGAATCGGTACAATCGCGGAGTAGTTAGCACTCTCCGCCGGAGAGTGCTAATGGAGGATGGTTAAGGTGCTGACTCGGCGTCGTACCGAGATTCTTGGCTTAGTCGTCCACGAATACATTGATACGGCTGCGCCCGTCAGTTCGCGCGCGCTGGTCGCCCGGCATGGACTGAACGTTTCGACCGCCACGATCCGGAACGAGCTCGCCCGGCTCGAGGAAGATGGGTACATCGCGCAGCCTCATACATCGGCCGGCCGTGTCCCCTTGGACCGAGGCTACCGGCTGTACGTGGAGGAGCTGATGGCCGAAGAGCCAGTGGGCGTGGATGAGCAGCGCACGATGGAACATCAGTTCCACCAGGCGCCGCCCCGCCTGGATGAATGGCTCAGTCTTGCTGCAACCTTGCTCGCGGGTGCTGTGGCGAATGTGGCCGTCATCACGCGGCCCAGCAGCCGCGTATCGCGGCTGCGGCATATCCAGCTGGTGCACCTGTACGACGAGACAGCGTTACTGGTGGCGGTGATGGACGATGGGCGAGTGCAGGAGCGCATCTTGCAGCTTGCGCGGGTCGAGGATCAGGATGTCCTGGCGGCTCGCGCCGCGCGCCTCAACGCGCACATCGCCGGCGGACAGGCGGATACGATCCGTGCGGCCTCGAACGAGCTGACTGACCCGGACGACCAGCGGGTCGCGCGGGTGGTCGCCGACCTCATCGACGAGCACCGGGTCACCGGGGAGACGTACCTCGAGGGGCTCCGCTCAGCGTTGGAGCAGCCAGAATTCGCCTCCGCCGACCGCATGCTGGAGGCGGTGCGCCATTTGCAGGCGTACGAGCTGCTGCGGTTGCTCCCGTTGCCGGAGGAGCTGAGTCCCGGTTCGGCCCGGGTCATGATTGGAAGTGAGAACAGCGACGACTGGATGCAGGACTGGAGCATCGTCACCTCCTCGTTCGAGGACTACAGCGGTCCCGTCGGGACCATCGCGGTGCTCGGTCCCACGCGCATGCGCTACGGCTACACGATCCCGCGCGTGCGGTACGTCGCTTCGTTGATCAGCACGCTACTGCAGGGAGTCGGCCGGTAACTCCCCGGCTCTCCAAGAGGGACGCATGACAGGACAGACAGACGGTATGTCAGAGGAGACGCATGCCCCTGACCCGCCGCTTTCCGGCGAGGCGGGGGTGAACGATGTCGGCGCATTGATGGCCGAAGTGGAGGAGTTACGGGAGAAGTACTTCCGTGCGGCGGCGGACTACCAGAACCTGCGCCGCCGCTCGGAAGAGGAACGCCGGGAGTACGGGCGCTACACGCTCGCCGCCCTCGTGGTGAACTACCTCCCGGTGCTCGACGATCTGGATCGCGCCGTGAATTCGGTCGATGCCGAGATCGCCGGGCACAAGTGGGTCGAGGGCATACGCTTGGTGGAGCGAAAGTTCCGCGGCGTCCTTGAAGCGAGCGGCGTGCGCCCGATCGAGGCGGAAGGCTGCCCGTTCGACCCCGCCCTGCACGAGGCGATCTCGTACGCGCCGGGGCCGGAGGGTGCGGTGGTCGCGGTGGTGCAGGCTGGCTATACCCTTGATGGGAAGGTCGTACGGCCGGCCCAGGTGGTAGTGGGAAGCGGCGGCGCGGCCGCGGCGGATGGAACAAACGACGAAGAGACAGGTCGCGCGGGCTAGCTCGCGCTTCCCCCGTACGCCGGGGAAGGATGGACGGACATATGGCGAAGGTCATCGGCATTGACCTCGGGACGACGAACTCCTGCGTGGCGGTGATGGAAGGCGGCGAGCCGCAGGTCATCCCCAACGCGGAAGGAGGGCGGACCACGCCCTCGATTGTGGCAGTAAGCAAGACAGGCGAGCGCCTGGTCGGCACCGTCGCGAAGCGGCAGGCGGTCACGAACCCGGACAACACCGTCTACTCGGTGAAGCGCCTCATGGGGCGCAAGTTCGATGATGACGAGGTGCAGCACCTGAAGGCAGTCGCCCCCTTCCCCATCGAGCGCGCGGCGAATGGCGATGCGGTGGTCGTCATGGGCGGACGGCAGTACTCCCCGCCCGAGATCAGCGCGATGATCCTGCAGAAGCTCAAGGCCGACGCTGAGGCGTACCTGGGCGAGCAGGTGACCGAGGCCGTCATCACCGTCCCGGCCTACTTCAACGATGCGCAGCGGCAGGCCACCCGCGACGCCGGGCGCATCGCGGGCCTTGAGGTGCTGCGCATCATCAACGAGCCGACCGCTGCCTCGCTGGCCTATGG
>CAYGHU010000023.1:0-17110 GCA_964349785.1 uncultured Dehalococcoidaceae bacterium
GGACGGTGCATGACGGCCTCAGCCGCCACCCCCTACCGTCCGCGTCACGAGCCGGTGATGCTCGCCGAAGCCGTCGAGGCATTGGCCGTGCGTCCGGGCGGCCGCTACGTGGACGCGACCGTCGGGCTTGGCGGGCATGCCGAGGCGATCCTCGAGGCGTCGCGGCCGGACGGACGGCTGCTCGCCATCGACCGCGACCCGCAGGCGATCGAACTTGCGGGGCACAGGCTTGCCCGCTTCGGCAACGACGCGGCGGTGCTGGTCCAGGGAAACTTCCGCGATATCGCGCGCATCTGCCAGGACCACGGCTTTGCGCCTGTGGACGGGATCCTGTTCGACCTCGGCGTGTCGTCGCTGCAACTCGATGCACCCGGCCGAGGTTTCTCGTTCCAGCGCGACGAGTCACTGGACATGCGAATGGGGAGCGACGCGGAGGAGACCGCCGCTGACATCGTAAACACGTATGACGAGCAACGTCTGGCGGCGCTGATCTGGCGCTACGGCGAGGAACGTCGAAGTCGCGCCATCGCCCGCGCCATCACGCGGCGTCGGCCATTGCACACTACAGGAGAGTTAGTCAACGCGATCGAGCAGGCCGTGGGACGGGGCAGGGAACGTCAAATTCACCCCGCCACTCTGACGTTCCAGGCCTTGCGGATAGCCGTTAACCAGGAGCTCGACTCTCTGGAAGACGCGCTTGATGGTGCCCGCGGCCTGCTCGCTGGCGTTGGCTCACGGCTCGTGGTGATCTCGTTCCATTCACTCGAAGACCGAATTGTGAAACACTATATGCTTAAGGAGTCAAGCACTTGCGTATGTCCCCCGCGGACACCAGCTTGTATCTGTGGAAAAGTCGCCACCCTGCGCCTCGTGACGAAGCGCGCACGCAAGGCCAGTCCCGCTGAGCTGGAGCGAAATCCCCGCGCTCGCTCCGCAAGGTTGCGCGCGGCGGAATCGATCGTAGAGCGGAAGGTGGCCTGATGGCGACACTGCCGCAAATCGGACCGGGACGCGCGGGACGCGCCGCCCCCACCGTCGTTCGCCCGCGGCACCTCTCCCGTACCTTGCTCGCTGGCGTCGCCCTGCTGATCGTCGCGGCCGTCGGACTGCTGCAGGTGTTGCAAACAAGCCGCGCCGCGACCGCTGGCTACGAACTGCGCGCGCTCGAGAACGAACGTCAGACGATCAGCGCCCAGATCCGTCTGCTCGAATCGGAGGTCGCGCAACAGGCACGCGTCGATCAGGTCCGCAAGACGGCGGTCGAGCGCCTCGGTATGGTCCCGCCGTCGCAGACCATCCACATCGCCGTGGATACCCCGGCGCCTGCCTCGATGCCGTTGCCGGAGCGCTACGTGGTGGAGCCGCAATCCATCGAAGTCCCCCCGCTCTCGATCTGGGAGCAGTTCTTGCGGACGTTGCCAGGATTCAACTAGAGACGACCGCGCGCGCGGGCTGCCGCCGAGGGAGACCAACGCTTGCCCGACCCGAGGCCGAACCATCTGACCTGGCGATTGCTCTTGCTCTCTGGCCTCGTCGGCGTGGCCTTGGTCGTGTTGATAGGGCGGCTCGCTGTGATCCAGATCCTCGACCATGAGCAGTACGCTGAAGAGGCTGCGGTCACGCACGCCGGTATCGCCACGCTCCCCGCACCCCGCGGCGTCATCCTCGACTCGACGGGGTTCCCTCTCGCGACGTCTGAGGACACCTGGGATGTCTACATCGACCGCTTCCTCTGGCGAGACCGCGTGCAAGCAGCCGATGCGGCGACCCGCCTCGGTACCGCACTCGGCGTCGATGGCGGCGCCCTGCTCCAACGGGGTACGGCCGAAGACACCGGGGATGTAGTGGTGCAGCGCCAGCTTCCATACGAGGCGGGCGTACGGTTGCGGGAACAGAAGCTCTGGGGTGTGCGGCTGCTTCCCTCGTCACGGCGTATCTACCCGGAGGGCGGCCTCGCTAGCTCGGTCGTCGGTTTCGTCGGCCTCGAAGGCGCCGGCCTCTGGGGCGTCGAGGCGGATCTGGACAGCGTGCTCCGGGGGAAGGCGGGCCTCATCGGCTCGGAGCGGGACGCCCTGGGACGCCCCATCTCCTTCAGCGGACGGACCGTGCAGGAGCCAGTCGCCGGCGGGGACGTGAAACTGACCATCGACCGGTTCATCCAGGCGATCGCCGAGCAACGCCTGCGCGAGGCGGTCTCTACATACAACGCCCGCGGTGGCAGCATCGTCGTGATGGACCCGTCCACCGGGGCGGTGCTCGCCATGGCATCGGTGCCATCGGTCGGGCAGTCCGGCATCGACCTGAACGACCCGAAGCTCAACGAGGAAGTCCGCAACCGTCCGATCACCGATCTCTACGAGCCCGGCTCGGTCGTCAAGACCCTGACCACAGCCGCGGCCATCGACCTCGGCCGGGTGACGCCCGAGTCCACCTATATGGATACCGGACAGGCAGTCGTCGGCACCGACGTCATCAAGAACTGGGACTTCTCCGCGAACGGGCCGACGAACGTCCGCCAGTACCTCCAGAAATCGCTGAACACCGGATCGGTCTGGTTGTCGCAGCTGCTCGGGGCAAACGACTTCTATCGCTATCTCCACGCCTTTGGTCTCGGCGAGCCGACGCACATCGGACTGTCGGGCGAGGCCGAAGGACTGATCCGCCAGCCCAGCGACCCCGAGTGGTACCCGGTCGACCTCGCGACAAACTCGTACGGACAAGGCTTCGCGGCAACGCCGATTCAGATGCTGTCCGCCATCAGCGTCTTCGCCAACGGGGGCAAGCTCATGCGCCCGTACATCGTCTCCCAGGTCTCAAACGGCGACGAGGTACGCACCTTCGAACCGGTCGAGGTGCGCCGTCCCATCACCGCGGAGACTGCGAAAACCATGGCCCGGCTGATGTATGACGTCGTCGAAGGCGTCGACTACCACGGCGCGCGCGTCCCCGGCTATAACGTGGCGGGCAAGACCGGCACCACCCTCGTCTCGATCCCCACGGGGTACGACCTGGACAGCACGATCGCCTCGTTCGCCGGATTCGTCCCCTACGAACAGCCACGCGTATCGATCCTCATCAAGATTGACCAGCCAACTGGAGGGCTGAACCTAGGTGGACAAGTGGCCGCCCCGGTCTTCGCCAAAGTGGCCGGCGACATCATGAAGTACCTCAGCGTCCCGGTCAGTCCGGGCAAGCCCCTGGTGGCGGCGCAATGACCGCCCGCCCCGCCCTGGACTCCACATTCGTCGCGGACGCGCTGCGAAACGTCCTGGCCGGCCAGGACGGGCCCGCGCGCGCTTTTCAGCGTGCCGTCATCGACTCACGGGACGTCGAGGCAGGCGACCTCTTCGTTGCGTTGCCTGGCGAGCGCACCGATGGGCACGACTTCGCCTTGGACGCCGCACAGCGCGGGGCGACTGGCCTGCTGCTGGCACGCCCGGTCGAGGGCGCATCGAATGTCGCGTGCTTTTTCGTCCCGGACACCCTCGCTGCCCTGCAGCGGTTGGCGGTCGCCTGGCGCGACGCCCTGCCCAGCCTCGAGGTAATAGGGGTGACCGGCAACGTCGGCAAGTCGACCACCAAGCTGATAGCAGCGGCCATCTTGGCAAAGCGCTACCGCGTGCAGGCGCATCAGGCGAACTACAACAACGAGATCGGCGTACCGCTCTGCCTCCTCGAGTTGCGGCCGGAGACCGAACGCGCCGTGATCGAGATGGGGATGTACACGACCGGCGAGATCGCCCAGCTCTGCCGCTGGACCAGGCCGCGCACCGGCATCGTCCTGAACGTCGGGCCGGTCCACCTCGAACGGGCGGGGTCGCTCGAAGCGATCGCTCGCGCGAAGCGCGAATTGATCGAGGCGCTGCCGCCCGACGGCCACGCCATCCTGAACGTCGACGACCCGCTGGTCCGCGCGATGGCCGCGCATACCTCGGCACACGTCTGGACGGTCGGCATATCGTCGGAGGCCGAGGTGCGCGGCGCTGATATCGTGAGCCGCGGGGCCGAGGGCTTCGATTTCACGCTCTCTTACCAGGGCCGGTCGCGGAGCTTGCACGTCCCGCTGCCCGGCGGACACCTCGTCACGAACATCCTCGCCGCCGCCGCCGCGGGTCTCGCCGACGATATCGAGTTCGATGCGGTCTGCGACGCGATCGAGGCCCTGCGAGTACCTACCCGGCTCACAGTCCGTCGGCTACCTCGCGACATCACGGTCCTCGACGACACCTACAACGCGAGTCCGGCCGCGACGCTGGCCGCACTCGACGTGCTGGCCGAGACGCCCGGCCGCCATCTCGCGTTGCTCGGCGACATGCTGGAGTTGGGCGAAGTCGCGGCGGCGGAGCACGCACGGGTCGGACGCAGGGCGGCGGAGACCGTCGACATGCTGTTCACGGTAGGTGCGCTGGCACGAGGCATCTCCGACACAGCGCGAGGTGACGGCCTGGCGGACGCCTTCCACTGCGAATCGAAAGACGAGGCGCTCACGCGCGTCCGCGCCGAACTGCGCCCCGGCGATGTCCTCCTGGTCAAAGCGTCGCGTGCGCTCGCGCTCGATACGGTGGTGCGGGCGCTGGCGGGAAGCGAAGCTTCGACGCCAGTCGGGAAGGCAAGCGCCCGATGACACACGCCCTGCTCTCGGGTGGCGCAGCATTCCTCCTGACGCTCATCGCCGGGCTCCGGGCCGTGCCCTGGCTGCAGAAACAGAAGCTCGGCAAAGCGATATCGATTCAGGGCCCGTCAACGCACATGACGAAAGCGGGCACGCCCACGATGGGCGGCCTGCTCATCTTTGCCGCCGTCGCCGTCGTGACTATTTTTACGAACCTGTTCGACCGCCTGAGCATCCTGCTCCCCCTCGGGGTCGTCGCGATCACCATGGCCATCGGCGCATACGACGACCTCGGGACGCTGGTCGGGCGCTCGCGCCCAACGCTCAGCTGGCGCGTCAAGTTCGCGCTGCTGTTCGCCCTGTCCGTCGGTGTCGCCTGCGTGCTGTTCTTCGGGCTGGACGCACGCAGCGTGAACATCCCCTGGGCAGGCAAGCACGATATTGGCTACGCCTATATCCCCATCGCCATCGTAGTCGTCTTCGCGATGACGCCAGCCACGGCGATCACGGACGGCCTCGATGGGCTGCTCGGCGGGACCGCCGCGGTGGCATTCGCCGCCTACGCGGTCATCGCGTTCACGCAGGAGCAGGCGTACCTGAGTACGTTCTCGTTCACGGTCGTCGGCGCGCTGCTCGGCTTCCTCTGGTACAACGCCCATCCAGCCAGCGTGTTCATGGGCGACACGGGCGCCCTGCCTCTGGGAGCCGGGCTCGCCACGGTAGCCCTCATGACCGGGCACTGGCTGCTCCTGCCGCTGATCGGCCTCGTGTTCGTCGCCGAGGCCGCGTCGACGGTGCTCCAGATTACGTACTTCCAGACCACCGGCGGCCAGCGCCTGTTCCGGATGACACCGCTCCACCACCACTTCGAGCTCATCGGATGGAGCGAGCCGCAGGTCGTGATGCGGTTCTGGTTGTTCGGCATTGCGGGCGCGATGGTGGGTGTGGCATTGGCGCTTGCGGTATGATCAACTGTGGATAAGAATGGCTCATCTGCTATCGCGCATAAGCCGAACTTCGGAGGAGCGCGTGTGACGGTCATCGGTCTCGGCATCGAGGGCATCGATCTCGTGCATTTCCTCGCGTCGTGCGACGCCCGCATTACGGTGTCCGATGCCCGCCCCGCCGAAGCGCTCCGCGAGGCCCTCGATGCGATTGCCGACATCGATGTCACTCTGTCCCTCGGGGCGAACCGGCCCGAGGACGTCACCGGAGCCGATTATGTCTTCGTCTCGCAGGGTGTCCCGCGCGATCTCCCGGCGCTGCAAGCAGCGCGAGACGCGGGAGTGCCGCTGTCCTCGATGACCCAACTATTCCTCGAACTCTGCCCCGCACCCGTGGCGGCGGTCACCGGCTCATCCGGCAAGACCACTACCACCGCCCTCGTCGGCGCGATGCTCGAGGAGGCCGCTGTCGATTATGTCGTCGGAGGCAACATCGGCGTCGGCCTGCTGGGGCTGCTCGACCAGATCGGCCCCCAGACGAGAGTCATGCTCGAGCTCTCGCACACGCAGCTTGAGACCGTGACGCGCAGCCCGCACCTCGCGTGCGTAACCAACGTCACGCCCAACCACCTGGACCAGTACTCGTGGTCTGCCTACGTCGCCCTGAAGCGGCGCATCTTCCAGTTCCAG
This sequence comes from uncultured Dehalococcoidaceae bacterium, assembly GCA_964349785.1. Classification (GTDB taxonomy): domain Bacteria; phylum Chloroflexota; class Dehalococcoidia; order UBA2979; family UBA2979; genus JAIBBD01. The sequence continues at coordinate 6,247 of CAYGHU010000023.1, forward strand.
CAGCCCGGCGACCTCTGCATCTTCAACCTCGACAACGAGGTGGCGGCAAGCTTCGCGAAGGAAGCCCCCGCCGAGGTCGCCTACACCTCCATGGTGCGTCCGCTACCCGGCGACGGCGTCACGCTGAGCGACGGCATCGTCGTACGCGTCGATAACGGCCAAGAGTTCCCGGTCATGCCACTCGAGGAGATCCGGCTGCGCGGGTCGCACAACGTGGAGAACGTGCTCTCCGCCGTCGCGCTCGCCGCTCGCCTCGGCGTCAGCGACGAGACCGCGGCCAGCGCGGTGCGTGCCTTCAGCGGCGTCCCGCATCGCCTTGAGCCGGTCGCGACGGTCGCGGGGGTCGTCTACATCAACGACTCCATCGCCACCACGCCGGAGCGAACACTCGCCGGAATGCGCTCGTTCGAGGAGCCGCTCGTGCTGCTCCTCGGTGGCCGGCACAAGTACCTGCCGGTAGGCGAGCTCGCCAGCGAGGCCGGCCGGCGCTGCCGCGCGGTCATCGCCTTTGGCGAAGCGGGCGAGATGTTCGCGTCCGCCGTCCTCACCGCGCGCGAAGGCGATGCCCCCAGCGTCGAGCAAGTCTCCGACGTTGAGGCCGCCGTCCGGGCCGCCTCCCTCGCGGCACGGCCTGGCGATGTAGTGCTGTTCGCCCCGGCTGGCAGCTCCTTCGACGCCTTCCCGAACTTCGAACGCCGCGGCTCCGCTTTCCGCGACGCCGTGCGCAGCCTTGCGGGAGACGCCTGATGGCCCGCCGCGCTCAAGAATTCGTCGCCCGGCGTCATGGGCCAGACTACCTCCTGCTCTCCGTGCTCACGGTGCTCATCGTCATCGGTCTGATCGCCGTGTACTCCTCTTCCTACGCGCTGGGGTACGCCCAGTTCGGCGACGCCAACTACTTCATCAAGAAGCAGGTCCTGTTCGCGGCCATCGGGCTCGTCGGCATGCTCGTCGCGATGAACATCGACTACCGGATACTCATGCGGCTCAGTCCATTGCTCATGCTGGTGGCACTGATCGGGCTCGCCGCCGTGTTCCTCCCGGGCATTGGCGTGGAGCAGAACGGCGCACGCCGCTGGGTCGCACTCGGTCCGCTGCCTCCGCTCCAGCCGAGCGAGTTCGCGAAAGTCGCCGTGCTCATCTATATGGCCGCATGGCTCGCGGCCAAGGGCGAAACGGTCAAGGACCTCTCGCTGGGCGTGATGCCGTTCGTCAGCATGGTCGGCCTCATCGGAGCGCTCATCATGCTCGAGCCCGACATGGGGACGGCGATGATGGTCGCGCTCATCACCGGGACGCTGTTCTTCGTGGCGGGCGCACGACTGACGCACCTGCTCGCGCTCGTGGGCAGCGGCCTTGTCATGGCGGTGATCCTGATCCTCAGTCACGGCTACCGCACTGAGCGGTTGCTCGCGTTCACCACCTCCAGGGACGACCCCACCGGTCTCGGGTTTCACGCGATCCAGATGCTCGTTGCGTTCGGTTCGGGCGGGATCAGTGGACTCGGACTCGGCGTTTCCCGGCAGAAGTTCTTCTACGTCCCGGGATCGCACACGGACGGCATCCTGTCCATCATCGGCGAGGAGCTCGGCTTCATCGGCGTAACCGTCGTCCTCCTGCTATTCGCGGTGTTCCTCTGGCGTGGCCTGCGCATCGCGATGCGAGCCCCTGACAAGTTCGGTTCACTGCTGGCGACCGGCGTGATCGCCTGGATTGCGCTCCAGCTGCTGGTCAACGTCGGCGGCGTCACGCGGTCAATCCCGCTCACCGGAATCCCCTTGCCGTTCCTCTCCTACGGCGGCTCCTCCCTCATGGCGCTGCTGGTAGCGGTCGGCGTGCTCCTCTCGGTATCGAGGTACGCCGCGACCGAGGACGTGGAAGCGGTGCAGCCGACGCGTGGAGTACTGCGTTCCGCGCCCGCCGGGAGGGCTGGACAATGAAGTTCGCGCTGGCGGGCGGCGGCACCGGCGGACACGCGTACCCCTCGATCACGGTGGGCGAAGAGCTGCGCGCACGCTCCCAGGCCGACCTGGTCTACTACGGCACCGATCGAGGCCCTGAGCACATCTTGGCGGAACGCGCATCGATCACGTTCCGTGGCATCCCCGCCTCGCAGGTGCGCGGCGGCCCGAAACGAATGGTCACCGGCGGGCTCAACCTGCTGCGAGGCAAGCGCCGCGTCGCGGAATACATGCGCGAAGACGCCCCGGCCGCGCTCTTCGCCACAGGCGGATACGCGGCGGCTCCCGTCGGATGGGCGGCGCATCAGCGGCATGTGCCGATGTTGCTCTTCCTGCCAGACGTCCATCCCGGCTGGGCCGTCCGCTTCCTCAACAGATACGCCACGAAGGTGGCCTGCTCTGTCGATGCCGCCACGAAGGCGCTGCCCGCGGGCAAGACGGTCGTCACCGGCTACCCCGTGCGCCCGCAGTTCCACGAGGCGACCCGCGAGGGCGGCATCGAGCGGTTCAACCTCGACCCAACGTTGCCGACCCTGCTCGTGACCGGCGGCTCCCTCGGTGCGCGAGCCATCAACCAGGCCGTCGCGCGCGCACTCGGGCCGCTGCTCGAGCGCGCCCAGGTGCTCCACATCTGCGGCCGCGACGAGGAGTCATGGCTCGCGGGCGAGCGCGGACGCCTGCCGGAGCGTCTCCGCGGGCGTTACCGCCTACTGGCATACACCGAGGACATGGCCTGGGCGATGGCCGCCGCCGACCTCGCCGTGACCCGCGCGGGCGCATCGACGCTGGGCGAACTGCCGATGGCCGGCCTGCCGGCAATCGTGATCCCGGGTGGTTTCTCCGACCAGCGGCTGAACGCCTCGTACCTCCAGCGGTATGGCGCAGCCGTCACGCTGATGGCGGACCAATTGGATGAGTTAGAAGGGACCGCGCTCGGGCTGCTCGATGACACGGAAACGCGCGCGCGTATGGCGGACGCCATGCGCCGTCTGGCGAGACCTGGAGCGGCCGCGCATCTCGCGGAACTCCTGCGGGAGATCGCGGCCTGATGGTGCGCTTGAAATCGAAGCCGGAGCGGAATGGGCAAGTGATCCCCGAGCGCGTCCACCTCGTGGGAGCTGGCGGGATGCACATGTCCGCCATTGGCCAGATCCTGCTCGCCCGCGGTCACATCGTGACAGGCTCAGATCTCGTGCCCTCGGAACACGTCGAGCGGCTCCGCGCCCAGGGCGCGACGATCTACCAGGGCCACGCGGCCGCCAACGTCGGCAACGCCGAACTGGTCGTGACCACCGTCGCGGTGAAGGACGACAACGAGGAGCTGCGCGCCGCACGCGACCTCGGCCTGCCCGTGATCGTCCGTGCCGAGATGGTGCAGCGGCTCATCGCTGGCCGCGACGTGCTGGCGGTCGCCGGCACGCACGGCAAGACGACCACCACCACCCTCCTGGCGTTGATGGCCGTACGAGGCGGCCTCGACCCCTTGATGCTGGCCGGCGGCGACTCCCGCGAGTTGGGCGGCAACGCCCGCGACGGATCGGGCCGGGTGGCCGTCATCGAGGCGGACGAGTACGCCGAGGCATTCCTCCAGTACGAGCCGCAACTCGCCCTCATCCTCAACGTCGAGGCGGACCACCTCGACTACTACGGCACCGAGGAGCGCTTCGTCGAGGCGTTCCGCACGTTTGCCGGGCGTGTGAAACCGGCGGGGACGCTGTTCGTCTGCGCCGACTCGCCTTACGCGAGTCAGATCGGTGAGGAGCGCCGTCGGGCGGGTGCGCGCGTAGAGCGATACGCGCTCGGCGACACCGACGCCGAATGGCGCGCCATCCAGCTCCGCGGCAACGACCGAGGCGGTCTCGACTGCGTCGTCCAGCTCGAGGGCGCGGAGCTGGGACGGCTGTCCCTGCAGGTGCCCGGCCGGCACAACGTCTCCAACGCGCTGGGCGCGCTCGCCGTCGCCATGCGTGCCGGTGTCGACTTCCACCGGGCGGCGCAGGCGGCCGCCGAGTTCACCGGCGCGCACCGCCGCTTCGAGCTCATCGGCGAGGCCGCCGGCGTGACCTTCGTGGACGACTACGCGCACCACCCAACCGAAGTGCGCGCGACGCTGCTCGGAGCGCGCTCGCGCTTCCCCGGCCGGCGGCTCGTCGGCTGCTTCCAGCCCCACACTTATTCGCGGTCGCGCTACCTGCTAGAGGGGTTCCGCACCTGCTTCGAGGGGCTGGACGACCTGTACATCCTCGGGACGTTCGCCGCCCGCGAGTCGGCGGATGCCGGAATGAGCGCGCGCGAGCTCGTGGCCGAGATCGCGAAGCCGCGCCCCGTCTATCTCGACACCTTCGAGGAGGCCACTCGACGGATCGCGGCCGCCCTCAGACCGGGAGACGTCTTCTTCACCATCGGCGCGGGCGACGTCGACCGTCTCGGCCCCCTGGTTAAAGCACGGCTAGAGGCGCGGCGATGACCGCGCGTATGCGGATGGCGGTCATCTGCGGCGGTCGCTCGCCGGAGCACGCCGTGTCGGTCGTCTCCGCTCGCTCGATCCTGCGCGAGGCCGACCCCGCCCGCTTCGAGGCCGTCCCCTTCGGCATCACCCGTGGCGGTCGCTGGCTGACGCCCGAAGAGACCCGGCGACGGCTCATCAGCGTGGAAGCTGGTGAGACAGGCACGCTGGGTGAAGACAGCGGTTCCGGAGTGCTTGCCGCCTCGGACGTGCTCGCCGCACTCGCGGACGTCGACGTCATATTCCCCATCGTGCACGGCTCCATGGGCGAAGACGGCACACTGCAGGCCCTCTGCGAGCTGGCGGAGAAGCCGTACGTCGGCTCCGGCGTCGCCGCGAGCGCGGTCGGTATGGACAAGGTGCACATGCGGGCGGTCTTCGCCGCGGCCGGCCTCCCACAGCCGAAATACGCCGTCCTGCGCGACGAGGAAACCCGCTCGCCCTCCAGCGCTGCGCTGCACGCGATCGAGCGCGAAGTGGGATACCCGTGCTTCGTAAAGCCCGCCAACGGCGGTTCCTCGCTGGGCGTGAGCAAGGCCGGCACCCGCGAAGACCTGCTGGAGGCGACCGCCCTCGCGGCGCGATACGACCGCAAAGTACTCGTCGAAGAGGCCATCGAGGGGCGTGAGGTCGAATGCGCCGTCCTCGGCAACGCGGATCCGGAGCCATCGCCGCTTGGCGAAATCAGGCCGCATGCGGAGTTCTACACCTACGAGGCGAAGTACGCCGACGACAGCACCGAACTGATCGTCCCCGCCCCGCTGACCGGGGAGACAACGCAGCGCGTACAGGAGGCGGCCATCCGCGCCTACCGCGCCGTCGACTGCGCCGGGATGGCCCGCGTCGATTTCTTCGTCACTCCGCGGGACGCGGTCCGCGTCATCGAGGTGAACACCCTCCCCGGATTCACCCCGATCTCGATGTACCCGCGGCTCTGGCAGCACGCCGGCATGTCGTATGCGGCGCTGATCTCGCGTCTCGTCGACTTGGCGCTGCAACGGCACAGGGAGGCCCAGAGCTATGCCTAGGTTCGGCCTCTCGCACCGGTCGCCCCGGCAACGCCCGCCACGCTTTGTGCTCGGTACAGCGCCGCGCCCGGAGCCGCCGCTGCCTCCTCTGCCCTGGCGCAAGCTCGGACGCATCGCCGCCGTAGTCGGAATCGTCGCGGCGGTGGCATTCAGCGGCTGGTGGCTCTGGAGCGGCAGCACCCTGCGGGTCAACACCGTCATCGTCATTGGGGCCGAGGTCGTCGACCCCAACGCCGTCATCGCTGCCGCTGACGTCCACGGCCGGTCGAGCATCACGCTAAATACCGGCGACGTCGCGAAACGCATCGAGCAACTGCCGGGTGTCCGCGTGGCCACCGTACACCGTGACCTGCCACGCAGCGTCGTCATCGAGGTCCAGGAACAACAGGCGTGGGGCTACTGGCAGGCAGCCGGAATCCGGACGGTCATCGACGCCGAAGGACACGTCCTGGAGAAGGCTCGGCCGGCGGCAGCGGACGCGCCAACCATCTACGAGGCCTCAGGGACGCCGCTGCAGCCCGGCGGCTCGGCTGACCGCGACACGGTCACCCTCGTCACGCGGCTGTTGAGCGACGGCACCTTTCAGCGGCTAAACGCCAAACCGGCGCGTTTCGAGTTCGATCGGTCGCGCGGACTCACGGTCCGCGTCGCCGGCGGCCCGGGGGCCGTCTTCGGCGACTCACATGACTACGAGTTCAAGGTCGCGGCCTGGGCCGCGCTATTGGATCGAATCAAGACAGAACAGATCACGGCGGGGGAGATCGATCTGAGATTTGGACGGGAACTGGTGGTGCGCTGATGTCCAACCCTACATTCGCCGCGATCGACATCGGGACGACGAAGGTCTGCACCGTCGTCGCTGAGGTGACGGCGGCCGGCGACCTCCGCATCCTCGGCGTCGGCGTCGGACCTTCGGCCGGCCTCACCAAAGGCATGGTCGATAACATCCACGCCGCCATCGAGGCCATCGCCTCCTCCGTAGAGCGGGCTGAGCACGCCTCAGGGACGCGCATCCTCTCCGCCCATGTCGGCATCGCCGGGCCGCACGTCTCATCGATGAACTCCCGCGGCATCGTCGCCATCGCCGACCCGCGCCACCCCATCACTGACAGCGACATCCATCGTGCCCTCGAAAGCGCGCGCATCGTCAACATCCCCAACAACCGCGAAGTGATCCACGTCGTCCCCAGGTACTACGTCGTCGACGGGCAGGACCACGTGGTGGACGCACTCGGGATGTTCGGCTCCCGTCTCGATGTGGAGACGCATGTCGTCACCGCGGGCTCCTCCGCCATGCACAACCTGATGCAGTGCGTCGAAGGCGCGGGCGTCCGTGTGGATTCGCTCATCCTCGAACCGCTGGCGTCCGCCGAAGCGGTCGTCAGCCGCGAAGAGTTCGACCAGGGCGTGGTCGTCTGCGACATCGGCGGCGGCACCACGGATATCGCCGTGTACGTGCAGGGTGCGGTCGTGCATACCGCCGTGCTGCCGGTCGGCGGCGCGCACATGACGCGCGACCTCGTAGTCGCGCTCCGGATACCGCAGCCCGCGGCGGAACAGGCGAAGCGGAAGTACGGCCACGCCATCCCCTCGCTCGTCGACGAGGAAGAAGAGGTCGAGGTCGACGCGTTCGGCTCCGAAGGCCGGAAGACAGTCCGCCGTCGCCTCATGGCGGAGGTGCTGCAAGCCCGCGCCGAAGAACTGTTCGAGATGGTGCTGGCCGAGATCCGGCGGGGCGTAGAGCAGGACGTGCTCTCCGCCGGCGTCGTGCTGACCGGCGGCGCTTCATCGCTTCCCGGTATCGAAATGCTGGCCGAGGACGTGCTGGGGCTGCCGGCGCGGGTCGGGCGGCCGGGTCATCTCGCTGGCCTCGCGGACCTGCTCAACGGCCCCGCCTACGCGACCCCAGTCGGCCTGCTGCGCTGGTCGCTCAAAGAGCAGGAAATCATGTTGCGCTCATCCCCAATGACGCCGGCCGCCCCCCTCGGTGGTCTGCTGAGAAAGGTTGCACATCTCATGCGCGTGGTATTGCCGCAATGACCGGGCAGAGGCACGAGGCCTCCCATGAAGCGCCAGGGGACGCACGGCAGCCGAGGCAACTTGCGCCCGAGACGTTGTTCGACTACCTGGCGGCAGCCCGCGTCGAAGCACGTCGCGAAGCGGCGATACAAGAGCCTTCACCAGCGCCGTTACCTGTGGCATCGCCCAATAGGGACATGGTGGGATCTCGAGATCCGCTTCGCTGGCATCGTTCCCCGCAAGAGGACGCGCCGCGAAGCCAGGAACAGACGAATCCAGTAGCCGTGGCGGAGCGCACAAATGCTCGCGCCGCGTTAGACTTAAACGCCACAGCGCCGCCGCCGGGGACCGCTTCAGAATATGACTGCGGGGCGCCGGCGCCTTCATCCGCCGCCCGGCATCGGGCAGCGGCGGGCAAGGCATATCGCCCCGCCATCGCTCGACAAGCGATGACCGGGGCGGCAACCGGCTCGGCGGAGCAACGGACAGTGCACGCACGACCGGTGCGGATGCCCGGTGTGACGTCGAGGGAGGCCGTTCCCATGGACGAAGACGGCGGCGTATCGTTCGGGGCCACAGGGCCAATCGCGAGAGCGCCGGAAGAGCAGAGCACGTTCCCATCTGTCCGGACCGAGTCTCAGGCCTCGGATGAAACAAGACGCAACAATACAGAGTGGACGGACATGACCAGTCTGTCCCCGACGGAGGGCAGCCCGATGGCCAACCATTTCGACACCCTGCCGCCGATCAAAGTCGTCGGCGTCGGCGGCGGCGGCTCCAACGCTGTGAACCGCATGATCTCCGCCCGCCTGCCGGGCGTGCAGTACGTCGCCTTGAACACCGATATGCAGGCCCTGGCCCATTGCGAGGCGGAAATCAAGGTCCGCATCGGAGACCGCCTGACGAAGGGCCTCGGCGCCGGTTCCGAACCGCTGCGTGGCGCGCGAGCCGCCGAAGAGTCGCGTGAGGCGATCGCAGAAGCGCTCCAGGGCGCGGAAATGGTCTTCGTCACCGCCTGCCTCGGCGGCGGCACCGGCACCGGCGCCGCGCCCATCGTCGCCGAAGTCGCCCGGGAACTAGGCGCACTCACCATCGGCGTCGTGACCAAACCCTTCACCTTCGAGGGCGCGAAGCGCCGCCAGCAGGCCGAAGAGGGCGTCCGGGACCTCCAGGAAAAGGTCGACACCCTCATCGTGATCCCGAACGACCGCTTGCTCCAGATCTGCGACGAGAAAGTATCGATGCAGGACGCCTTCCGCATCGCTGACGATGTGCTCCGGCAAGGCATCCAGGGCATCAGCGAACTGATCACCGTCCCCGGCATCGTAAACCTCGACTTCGCCGATGTACGCAAGGTCATGTCGGACGCCGGCCCGGCGCTGATGGCCATCGGGACCGGGCGTGGCGAGAATCGCGCGGTGGACGCCGCCAGGATGGCCATCACCAGCCCGCTGCTGGAGGTGGACATCACCGGGGCGACAGGCGTGCTCTTCAACGTCACCGGCCCGGCGAACCTCGGCCTCCACGAGTTGAATGCCGCCGCACGCGTCATCGCTGAGGTCGTGGACCCGGAGGCGGAGATCATCTTCGGTACCGCCGTCGACGAATCGCTACAGGACGAGGTGCGTATCACGGTCATTGGCACTGGCTTCAACGGCGCCCGGCCAATGGCCATGCGCCCCAGCGGTGAGGGACCGGCAATCGCCGAACCGAAGCCAATCCGCCTTACCGATATCCAGTCTGAACCCAGCCTCGACCAGCTCACGGAAGCGGATTTGCCCACATTCCTGCGACGCACATTCCCTTCGCGTTGACGTCACAGGTTCGAAGTAATGAAAAGCGGCCCCTCCGATGAGGGGCTGCTTTCGTTACACACCAACGGTTTTCTCGGGGGCGTGGACAATTTGGCGTCAACTTCGCAAACCTCTGTGGACGGCCTCCCTTGTGGAAGGCCGCCGCGAATGGTTCACTGCGGAGCACCCACCAACGACGTTATCCTCCCCAATGAAGGTCTCGGAACCACTGCATGAAATGCCCCTACTGTGGCCACATGGCCAGCAAAGTGATCGACTCTCGGACCTCTGACGACGGCGTGCGCCGCCGCCGCGAGTGCCAGGAATGCAACGAACGGTACACAACGTACGAGCAGTTCCAGCGAAGCGTCATCATGGTCATCAAGAAGGACGGCCGCCGCGAGGAGTTCCAACGCGAGAAGCTCCTGCACGGCCTCCGCGCCGCCGCGCAGAAGCGCCCGCTGCCGACAGGGGCCATCGACGCGATCGTAGAAAGCATCGAGCACCGCCTCATGACCTCGGGCTGGAGCGAGGTGCAGAGCCGGGCCATCGGAGAGATGGTGATCAAGCACCTGAAGCAACTCGACCCGATCGCGTACATCCGCTTCGCCTCGGTCTATCGCCAGTTCGTATCAGTCGAGGAGCTGCTGTCCGAGCTGAACCAACTGGCACAGACGCCCGCGCCGGCGGCGGGCCAGCCACGGCTCTTCGTAGACGAGCTGAGCGAGCTCGTGGACGGCAACAGCGAGATCCCGGAAGCGCCGACCCCGATCGACCGCGCCCCATCCCTCCTCGCGAGGCTGTAACGTCGTCGTCCGGTGCCGGTGGGAGTAGGGGCGTGATGGCTGGCGAGCGCACGTATATAGCAGAGAACGCCGCTACCCGGGCGCGGCTCCGCGCACACTGGCGATGCGATCAATCCGTTTCGAGCCAGACACCGCCTCGATCACATCAAGCGACTAGCGCCCGTTAATCACATGATCTAGATTCCACCGCCTCAACCATGCACGTACTTCTCACGGATCACGCCACTCGACGTATGGAGCAGGAGGGCTTGACTCGCGAGGACATCGAGACAGCGGGTTCAAACCCCGAGAGGACCGATGTTAGAGAGACTGCGGTTGAGTACTACACAGCTATCCAGGGTCGTACTGTTCGCGTTATCGTTGTGAGGAACTCAGATCCACCTCCCGTCCTCACCGCTCATGTGATGTATCGGTGAGGACGGCTACGATGCAAATTCAGTACGACCCCGAAGCTGACGCGATCTACGTGGCGCTTCAAACACCGCATGGACTTGTGAAAGGCGACCGCATTGATGAGCGCCGGACGGTCTGCTACGACGAGCGCGGCCAGATGGTCGGTGTAGAGTTTCTCTTCGTCAGTAAGGGGATCGACCTCGATCGGATGCCCGAAGCCGAGGAAATTCACGAGGCCTTACGCACCTTCCCGCGAGCAGCTGCATAGATAGCCACTGGTCAGCCGAACAGATCGACCACACGGGCGATACTGCATCGCAAATGCTAGAGCTACTGCGGCGATACGATGTCATCCCCA
>CAYGHU010000024.1:0-17054 GCA_964349785.1 uncultured Dehalococcoidaceae bacterium
GGCTTGGCGCCCTGCGCCATCTTGATCTGCAACTCGTCGGCATTCACGAGATACTCGCTCGTCACGCCGAAACGGCCCGATGCCACCTGCTTGATTGCGCTGCGGCGCGAGTCGCCATTGGCGTCGGGCGTATACCGTCGCCGGTCTTCACCCCCTTCACCAGTGTTGCTCTTCCCACCGATGCGGTTCATCGCGATCGCCAGCGTCTCGTGCGCCTCCGCACTGATCGAGCCGAACGACATCGCCCCCGTCTTGAAGCGCTTGAACAGCTGCTCCGCCGATTCGACCTCATCGATGGGCACGGGCGGCCCGACGGGCTTCAGGTCGAACAGTCCACGCAGCGTCGCGAGGTTCTTGCTCTGGTCGTTCACGAGCGTCGTGTACTCACGAAATATCTCGTACTGCCCCGTGCGCGTCGCGTGCTGCAGCCGGAACACCGTCTCCGGATTGAATAGGTGGTACTCGCCATCGCGGCGCCACTGGTACTGGCCGCCCCAGTCGAGCTCCTGCACGCCGCCTTCGCGCTTGGGAAAGGCGCGCCCGTGGTGCATCAGCGCCTCGATCGCCACCTCATGCAGCCCCACACCCTCGATCCGCGACACGGTCCTCGTGAAATATTTATCGACGAACTCCTGCGAGAGGCCGATGGCCTCGAAGATCTGCGCGCCGCGATAGGAGTGCACGGTGGAGATGCCCATCTTGGACATCACCTTTACGACGCCCTTCTTGAGCGCCTTCAGGTAGTGCTTATGCGCCTCGCGCTCATCCATCGACGAGTCGACATACCCCTCCTCTTTCAGACGAGAAAGGCTGTCCAGCGCCAGGTACGGGTTGACCGCCCCCGCTCCATATCCCACGAGGAGCGCGAAGTGATGCACCTCGCGCGGTTCGCCCGTCTCCAGCACCAGCCCGACCTGCGTCCGCTTCTTCTCACGGACCAGGTAGTTGTGCAGACCGGCGACGGCCAGCAAAGCCGGGATCGCCGCATGCTCAGCGTCTACCCCGCGGTCGGACAGGACCAAGATCTTCGAGCCGTTGTCGATTGCCTCGTCAGCTTGCTCGAACAGCGACTTCAATGCCCCCTCGATGCTCCCCGGCCCGTCATTCGCCGGGAATAGTATCGGCAGCACCGCCGTGCGGAATTGCGGGTCGTCTTTCAGCGCCTTGAGCTGTGCGACCTCAGCGTTGTCGATAAACGGTGACCCCAGCTTCACCATATGGATGTCCGAGAGACCGGCGTCCAGGAGGTTTCCCTCCGGACCGATCAGCGTGTCCACGGACGTGACCAGCTCCTCGCGGATCGCGTCGAGCGGCGGATTCGTCACCTGCGCGAACAGCTGCTGGAAGTAGTTGTACAGCGGCTGCGCCCGATGCGAGAGCACGGCAAGGGGGGTGTCCGTCCCCATCGACCCGATCGACTCTTCCGAGTTGTTCACCATCGGCCCGAGGATGTACTTGAGATCCTCAATGGTGTACCCGAACGCCATCTGCTGCTTCAGCAGCTCCTCGCGAGACAGCCCCGGCGTCGGCTCGCCCGCTGGCAGGTCGGGCAGCGGATGCAGGTGCTCGCGCACCCACTCCGCGTACGGCTGCTGCGCCGCGAGCCCCATCTTCAGTTCGGTGTCGTCGATGATGCGCCCCTCTTCGAGGCTCACCAGGAACATCTTGCCTGGCTGAAGCCGACCCTTGAGCAGCACACGCTCGGGCTCGATCGGCAGCACACCCACCTCGGATGCCATGATCACGAGATCATCGGTCGTCACATAGAACCGCGATGGCCGCAGCCCGTTCCGGTCAAGCACCGCGCCGATGGACTTGCCGTCGGTGAACGCGACCGAGGCTGGTCCGTCCCATGGCTCCATGACCGTGCTGTGATATTCGTAGAACGCCTGTTTCTCTGCGGGCATCGATTCGTGCCCGCTCCAAGCTTCAGGGATGAGCATCATCATCGCGTGGGCGAGCGGCCGCCCAGACTGCACCAGCAACTCGAGCGCGTTGTCCAGACACGCGGTGTCGCTCCCCCGGTCATCGATGACCGGGATGATCTTCCCCGCCTCATCGAACAACGGCGATTCGAAGAGCGCCTCCCGCGCGGTCATCCAATTGATGTTTCCGCGCAACGTATTGATCTCTCCGTTGTGCGAGATCATTCGATACGGATGGGCCAGCTTCCAGCTCGGGAACGTGTTCGTGCTGAATCGCGAATGGAACATGGCGAGTGCGCTCACCATGCGGGGGTCGTCGAAGTCCGGGAAGTACAGCGGCAGCTGCGTCGCCGTCAGCATCCCCTTGTAGACCAGCGTCCGGGACGACAGGCTCGCGAAGTAGAAGTACTCGGCGTCCTTGATGCCAGACCGCTCCATGGCCTTCTCGAACCGCTTGCGGATGACGTACAGCCTGCGCTCGAACGCTTCGTCGTCATCGAGCTCTGCGTCGCGCCCGATGAACACATGCAACATGCGCGGTTCAAAGGCCAGCGCGCTCGGCCCCACGTCCGCGGCGGCGGCGTCCGTCGGCACGTCGCGCCAACCGAGGAGATGCTGTCCCTCCTCCTCCACGATTGAGGCAAATAACGCGGTCGCTTCACGCAGCGCATCGCCGTCCTTCGAGGCAAACAGCGCCCCGACACCGTATCGCGCAGGCTCAGGTAACCTGATGCCCAGTTGCGCGCACTCTCGCCTAAAAAACTCATCCGGGATTTGAATCAAGAGGCCGGCGCCGTCGCCTGTATTGACTTCGCAACCACAGGCGCCTCGATGGTTGAGGTTCTCAAGCGCCGTCAAACCATCGCGCACAATCTGATGTGAGCGTTTCCCCTTTAGGTGGACAATGAAGCCGACTCCGCAGCTATCATGCTCGTGGCGCGGGTCGTACAGTCCCTGAGCTTGCGGCAATCCGGGCGCGTCCATCTCGCTCTCTCCCCTGCCGTCTGTGACGATCACCATGCCGGTCAGCGGCGTATCCGCCAGCCGACCGTCCCGTTACTTGGCTGCATGATGATGGTCATCGGCGCCGACGAGTACGTCGCCGAAAGTTGAACGATCATCATACGCGATCTCAATTCCGACCGGAATCCCGTTTGGGACGGGAGGCCATATTGCGCGTTTTGTCACAAACTCGCAAGAGGGCCGCAACAGGACGGCAGTACTGCCACTACAAGGACGCCACCCTCGATTCCTCATATAGTGAGGCCATGAAGATCGTATGGGCGACGGATGGCTCCAGCGGGTCCGAGGCTGCCCTCCCGTATCTGAAGGGCCTGTTCAACCGCGGCGACAACCAGATAGTAATCACAACCATCGCCCCGGCTCCGCTCCTCAGCGACGCCCGGCCCGACCCCTCGATGTTGCTCTGGAACCTCATCCCTGGCTACCGAGAGCGGGTCTCGAAGGCGGTCACGGACCTCGTTGTCGGGCAGGTTGAGCTACTGTCGAAACTCCGCGCCGAAGTCACCAGCGCCATCCGCCTCGGTTCCGCGCCGTCCGAGATCCTGCTCCTCGCGCGTGAGGAGCAGGTAGACCTGATCGTCACCGGCGCGCACGGGCATACCGCCGCGGCTGAGGTCCTCCTCGGATCCGTGTCGCGGCAGGTCGCGGCCAACGCGGACTGCTCAGTGCTCATTGCCCGGGGACGTGCCCGCCCTCAGAAGCTGCTGCTTGCGTACGAGGGCTCTCCAGACGCCGATGCCGCCGTCGACTTCCTCACCAACCTCCGCCCTGCTCCAGGCATGGAGGTAACGGTGCTGTCCGTGATCGAGCCAATAATGCCCGCTCTCGGCGCGCCGACGAACTGGGTACCGGCCACACTCGAAGAACTGCATGACTGGCATCGAATGAACGCGCGCAAGCATTCGCAGCGAGCCGCGAGGCGTCTTCGCGCGGCAGGCTGGGCTGCCACTGCCCGCGTGTCTGAAGGCCATCCCGGAAACGTCATCCTCAAGACCGCGCGTGACGCGAGCACAGACCTTATCCTCATCGGCGCACGAGGCGTCCACTCCCCCGGCGAGGATGCTCGCGGCATGGGCGGCATTCCTCGCCAGATCCTCGAACGGGCACACGGGTCCGTGCTCATCGCCCGTGCCCCCAGGGACGATGGCCAGGCGTAAGCCACTCAGCCGAGGTCGACCGGCGGCCGTTCTTCCCACACCACGTCGCTCGCTGCCAGCGTATCAATCTCCGCGTCGGTCATCCCCAGGCGGTCGCGCAGCACTTCGCGGCTGTGCTCCCCCATGTCCGGGGACGACCCCCTGATGCCGGCCGGCGTGCGTGACAGCTTCAGTGGGGTGTTCACCAGCGGCAACGTCCCCAGCACCTTATGCGTCACCGGCACGAACATCTCCCGCGCCTCGAGTTGAGGCATACGAGTCACTTCCGGGATCGAGTTCAGCGGGCCGCAAGGGATGCCGTACGGCTCCAGTCGTGCGACCCACTCAGCGCTCGTCCGCACCCGGAACGCCTCATTCAGCAGCGGCTCGAGTTCCGCATGGTGGGCCGAGCGTGCCGTGCTCGTCGCGAAACGTGGGTCATCGATCAGGTCGACCCGGTCCAGCTCTGAGCACAGCAGCGCCCACTGGTTCGGCACTCCCCATGCCAGCGCCAGCACAAACCAGCCGTCGGCTGTCGGAAAGGCCTGGAACGGGACGGCCCAGGAGTGCCGCGTGCCCATCGGCTGTGGCGGTTCGCCCGTCAGGAAGTAGCGAAGAAACGCGTTCTCAAGGATCGCGACCTGGCAATCGAGCATCGAGATGTCGACAAGCTGGCCCCTGCCCGACCGCTCACGCTCCCATACCGCCGCCAGGATACCAATGACACCGTAGAGCCCTCCGGTGATGTCGCCCAGCGACACACCGGGCTTGATCGGCGGGCCGCCCGGTTCTCCGGTGACGGACATGATGCCGCCCACACCCTGTACCACAACGTCCAGCGCCGGCTTCTCCCGCATCGGCCCGGTCTGCCCGTAGCCCGAGATAGCAGCGTAGATGAGCCGCGGATGCACCTTCGACAGCACCTCGTACCCCACGCCGAGGCCCTCGAGTGTCCCCGGCCGGAAGTTCTCGACCAGGATGTCGAACTCCTGGACCAGCCGGAGAAACAATTCCCTCCCTGCCTCCTGCTTCAGGTCGATCGCGATGCTCTTCTTCCCTCGGTTGACGCTGAAGAAATAGCCGGACTCACCATCGACGAGAGGCCCGGTCGTCCGGGCAACGTCGCCGAAGGGCGGCCGCTCGCACTTCACGACCTCAGCGCCAAGGTCGCACAACGTCATCGTGCAGTACGGCCCCGCCAGCACCCATGACAGGTCAAGGACGCGCAAACCGTGCAGCGGCCCCGGCGGAGTCTCGCTGTCGCTTACTTCGCTATTCATCCCGCGCTCCTCGCTGATCCCGATGTGACCAACGTCACGATACGTAATCGCGCGATGGGCGCCACCACGAGGCAATCGCGGATGTCCCCCGGCTCAGCCGGAAGGACTGAGTTCGGCGGACGTCACTCGGGATACCACTCCTGGTTCCGCGGCAGCACGATCTCCGGGGCGCGGACTTGTACCCGCGTCCTGCCCAACGCTCTTCGCGAGACGTACGCGGCCATCGGGATCAGCCCCAGCGCCACCAGGGAGCCGGCAATGAGCAACGGCCGCTCGTGTGTCTGACGTGAAGCGAATGTTTTCAGGATCGGACCACGCTCCCGTACGGACCGCCATGGTTCTGTCCGCTCGGCTCCCCGGTGTTGGAGTAGCCGGATAGTGTTGATTTGCATCGGCTCCATGACTCTCGCCTCCTCTGTCCGCTGTATTCATGATACCCGTCGCCGCCAGCGCCCCACTCGTTGGTTGAATCCGGCGATCGAGGAATGAGTCTGTCCATGAATCGTGGACGTTGCCTGCCGCTCGCGGCCTGCGGGCGCTGCAAACACAGGTACTACCCGCGTAATTTGACAAGCAAACGCGGGCGCACAAAGATGCGCGGCACCGCCGGTAGCGATGCCGGAGGTCGCTCGCGGGGGGCGAGCGTCCATGAAGCCAGTACTCAACATTGACTGGGATGCCCTGACCAGGGAGGCCGTCGACCTTCTCTCGGACTACTTGCGCGTTGACACCATCAATCCGCCCGGCAACGAGACACTCGCCTGCGAGTGGCTGGGACAAATCCTCGATGCGGAAGGCATTCCCTACCGCACCTACGCCCTCGACCCGGCCCGCGCTTCCCTCGTCACAACGCTCCACGGCGACGGCTCCCGGGGCCGTCCGCTCATGCTGCTGAACCATACCGATGTAGTCCCCGCTGAATCCGACTACTGGACCGAGGAGCCGCTCAGCGGCGCGGTCCGCGACGGTTACGTATGGGGACGGGGCGCGATGGACATGAAGGGGATGGCCATCATCGAGCTGATGGTGTTCCTCTTACACCACCGCCTCGGCCTTCCGTTGCATCGCGACCTGACGTTCATGGCCGTAGCCGACGAAGAATGCGGCAGCACCTACGGCACCGAGTTTCTCGACCGCGAACATGCGGAACTGTTCGACTGCGATTTCGTCATTAACGAAGGGGGCACCGGCTCACAGGAGTTGTTCGGCGTCCGCCGTCAGGTCTTTCAGGTTGGCGTCGCCGAGAAGGGCCCGCTCTGGTTGCGGCTCGCGACTACGGGCACGCCCGGACACGGCTCTGTCCCTCACGACGACAACGCGCTCGAGCGACTGATCCGCGCCATAGAACGCATTCGCCAATGGGACCGGCCGCTACAGGAAACGCCCGAGGTCAAAGCGTACTTCGAGGCGCTCCATCGGGCTGGGGTCCTTCCCGATCCCCCCACCGCCCAGAGACTGAAAGCCCTTGCACGTCAGCATGCGCGAGTCCATTCACTCCAGACGAACTCCATTAGCGTGACTTCGCTGCACGGCGGAATGAAACACAACGTGATCCCCGCGCATGCCGAAGCGACGATCGATGTCCGGTTAGTCGCCGGGTACGACCCGGCGCGCTTCATGGAGGAGCTCCGGGCCGTCATTGACGACCCTCACGTCGAGATCGAGACGGTCTTCCAGTCCTCCACCCCCGCCTCGCCGACGGACACCGAGCTCTTCCGGGCAATACAGAAGGCGGTACATGACCACATCAAGGATGCTGTGGTCGTGCCGAGTGTCGCGACCGGCTTCACCGACCTCCGCGTCTTCCGTCGCAAGGGCATCCCGTCGTACGGCTTCGTTCCCGTACTGCTTGAACCTGAGGACGGCGGCCGCACGCACGGCAACGATGAGCGCATCGGCATCCAGTCGATTCGGCTCGCGATGCAGATTCTGTTTGCCACCGTCCGCGAGGTGTGCGAGTAGTCAGCAAGCGGGCGATTAACTGCCGGCCGCCGCCTCGGTGGCAGCCACTTTCTGGGGCAACAGGTCACCGAATACCGGGCCAAACACCTTTTCCCGCAAAATGCCGTCTCGGTCGATAAAGAAGCTTACCGGCAACGTCGCCTGCTTCGCGCCTCGAGGCGCAACGCCGTACCGTTCGGCCACAGCGCCATCGTTTGTGTCGTAGAGCACCGGGAACCCGACTGCCTGCCCTTCGCGCTCCTCGAAGTCAGCGAAGAAGCGCCGCACCTCCGACTCACTGTCCAGCGGCCGGTAGTCCACAGCAAGCACCACGAAGTCGTTTGCTGCGAGCCGCGCCCGATACATCGCGTCGAACTCGGGCATCTCACGGCGGCACGGCGTACACCAACTCGCCCAGAAGTTCAGCAGCACTGTCTTCCCGCGGAAGTCCGAGAGCCGCACAGTCCTCCCGTCGAGCGTCCGAAGGGCGAAGTCTGGAGCGAGCGATCCGGCCGTCGCGGACGCCTCATCGAGCAGTCCGAGACCGCTGTCGCCAGGGGAAACGGCCACGGTAGTCTCATCATCCCCCATGAACTCGCGTTGCGCGAAGAGGCCAGCCACCACAAGCAGGATCGCGGCCGTAATCGCGTACCGGACGCGCCAGTCGAGTGTCGAGAGTGGAGTCACATGTCCATTGTCGCCCCCGCGTACATCGAGGCGAAACAGTGGCATCACCGCCCGCAGTTGCAACTCGATCGCCGGCCGGTACGATCAGCACATGGGATCAGCCCTCGACACGGCACTCATTGATCGTGCAGCTGAGATGCTCACGACCTCGGAATACGCCGTCGCGCTCACCGGCGCGGGTGTTTCCAAGGAGTCCGGGATACCGACCTTCCGAGGCAAAGACGGTTTATGGACGCTCCGCGGCGAGCCGCCCATGGACCAGTTCCAGCAATTCCGGCACGACCCCAAGGCATGGTGGCTGCGTCGCCTGGAGCAGCGAGAGACTCCTGACGACTTCACCCTGATCCTCCGCGCCAGCGAGCCGAACGATGCCCACTACGCCCTCGCCCAACTCGAAGCGCTCGGCATGGTGCAGCACGTCATCACCCAGAATGTCGACAACCTGCATCGCCGGGCGGGGCAGCGCTCGATCACCGAGATTCACGGCAACGTCCAGTGGATGCGCTGTCTCGACTGCCACACCCGTTGGCCCGAGGATCAGGTCGATGTCAACCTTGAGGATTTGCCGCCTCGATGCCCGATCCCCGGATGCCATGGGCTTATCAAGAGCGATGGAGTGATGTTCGGCGAGCCGATCCCCACCGACGCACTGGAGCGCTGCTACGAGGAGACCACGCAGGCCGACCTCTTCATGTTGATTGGCACATCGGCCGTCGTGTACCCAGCCGCCCATTTCCCGCAGCTCGCCTACCAGCGTGGCGTCCCGCTGATTGAGGTTGACCCGGAGCCGACGGCGCTGAGCGAGCTCGCGACCGTCGTGCTCCGGGGCCCGGCGGGCGAGGTACTGCCCCTGCTGGTTCAAGCGGTGCGTGAACGAGTCGCCAATCAGTGAGATCTGCTACAAAGACCCTTGCTCTCCTCCTCGGGTCCGGCGATGGACTGTGGATATTGCTCCCGGGAGAGAATCCACGTCGTGTCCTCGCCACGTCACCCATAGGCAGCATCAACTGCCGAGGCGATGTGACAGTGGCTGCCGCCCTCGGTCAGGGCGTCTGGGTGCACCGCGACGGCGAATGGCGGATGACCCTCACCGGGGATGCTCGCCATGTGCGCATCGCCCCGAGTGGTCTGCTCCTCGCTGGCATGGCGCCCTCCGCGGTCTTCGTCTCGACGGATGGCGACCGTTGGGAGGAATGGAGCACCCTCCAGAACCTCCTCCGCTACCACTCCCAGCGGCTCGGCAGCACCAGCGCCGCGGTGGCGATCGGAGGCGTGGCTTTCGGCTCAGGCACCGTCGTGGCGGTCAGCGGCATCGGCGCCATCCTGACGGTAGATGAGGGCCGGACATGGTCGTTGCACTCAGAAGGACTCGACCGCCAGGTGCATGGAATCTGGGAGCACCCGGAACGCAACGACCGGCTCTATGCGACCTCCCCCAGTGGCTTCTATCGCTCCGAGGACAGTGGTTACTCCTGGGTGCAGTCGCTCCACGGCCTCGACCGGTCGTGGGGCGCTGATGTGGCGGTGCTGCCGGGGGCGCCGGACACGCTGCTCCTGAGCGCTGCGCGCAGGGCGGATGGACAGGAGTCAGCGCTCTTTCGCTCGGTGGACGGCGGCATCAGTTGGACTCGCATACTCCTCGACGGTGAGGACGAATGGGCCGCTCCGCCCCTCGTCTGCAGCCTCACTAGCTCCATCGATGCGTTCTTCGTCATCGCGGGTGGACGGGCGTGGGGCTCACATGACGATGGGGAGCGCTGGTTCCTGATCGCCGACGGATTGCCAACTGTCCGGTCATTCACGGCCGCCGTCGGCTCGTGGTAAGTGGAGACGCAGCACGCGGACTAGTGCTACAATGACGATTCGAATTTCATCGTTGCACGCATTCTCGTCAGCATCGTCCGCCTAGGACAAAGGGGATTGGATACTCGATGTCCGTAGCGAATCGCTCGCAAGACCAGATGATTGAGGCAAACGGTCTCAATCTCCATGTACACGAGTGGGGCGACAGCCGCACCAAGCACGCATTGGTCTTGCTGCATGACTATGCGGACACCGTATCTGCGTGGGACGACGTCGCCGGTGATCTCTCTCGCGAATACCGGGTCATCGCGTTCGACCAGCGTGGCCACGGCAGCTCAGACCGTGCCCCCGACCATGACTACAGCCGCACCTCGCAGATCGAAGACATCGGCGCGGTCATTGAGGCGCTCGGCCTCCGCATGGTGACGCTCGTCGGTCACGGCATGGGCGGGGCCAACGCCATCTGCTATGCCGCCGAACACCCGGACGTAGTGAGCTCGTTGATCATCATCGAAGCTGCCCCCGAGGTGCTTCGAAGCGGCATCGAGACCATGCGCCGTGTGCTCGCGGCCGGCAACGAGTTCGCGACCCTGGACGACGTGTCCGAGGTGTTCCGCCGGTACTATCCGTACGCCACGACAGAGCAACTCGACCGCCGCGCTCGCGCTGCCGTCACCGTTGCCGCCAACGGCAGCTACACCTGGGCGTTCGACCCGATCTTCCGTGACCCCACCGCGCGCCCGCCCGAAGCCGATCCCGGGCAACGCCGCCTCGCGAACCTCTGGGATTGCGTCGAGCACGTCCAGTGCCCCGTCATGATCGTCAGCGGCTCCGAGACCGACATGGTGACGCCGGAAGCGATCCAGCGCCTCCACCGCCGCATCATGGGCTCTCGCCGCTCCCTGATCGAGGAAGCAGGCCACGCCGTCCCGACCGACCAGCCCGCGGCGCTCGCCCAGCATGTCCGGGAGTTCCTGCAGAGCCTGTCCAGCAGCCCGGTTTAGAGCCGGACTCGTCGAGCACCATCGAGGGAGCGCATGCCCCGCACCATCCGCCGAGTCGTCGTCACTGGCCTGGGGGCCGTCACGCCCATCGGGAACGATGTCCCCGCCTTCTGGGAGGGCCTCCGCACCGGCCGCAACGGCATCGGCCGGGTCACACTCTGCGACCCCGATCCCCTGCCCGTGCAAATCGCCGGCGAGGTGAAAGACTGGGACCCCGAGCTATACCTGGAACGGAAGACCGCCCGTCGCACCGGACGCTTCGCCCAGTTCGCATACGGCGCATCGAAACAGGCGCTCACCGACAGCGGACTGACCCTCGAAGGCTCGGTGCGCGACGACATCGGCGTGGTGATGGCGACCTCTGGTGGTGCCTTCGAGATGGGCGAGCCCTGGGTGGAGATGCAGACCAAGGGCGCGCACCGCGCCGACCCATTTCTCATCACGCGTCTCGGGCAACATATGGGCGCGGCCAGAGTCGGCCGTGAGCTCGGTCTCCGAGGCCCCAACACCACGATCAACACTGCCTGCGCCTCCGGCACCGATGCCTTGGGCCACGCCCTCAACCTCATCCGGCTCGGGCAAGCCCGCGCGCTCCTCGCGGGTGGCGCCGAAGCGATCGTGACTCCGCTCGCGCTCGCGTCCATGGGCCGCATGGGTGCTCTCTCGCATAACAACGCCGACCCGGAGCACGCCTCGCGCCCGTTCGACCTGAATCGTGACGGCTTCGTACTGGGCGAAGGCGCGGGCGTCCTCTTCCTCGAGTCAGAAGAATCCGCCCGCGCGCGAGGCGCTCGCATCTACTGTGAGCTGGCTGGCGTTGGCTGGTCCTTTGACGCCACAGACGACACGGCTCCTGATGCCGAAGGCCAGTCACTCGCCATGCGGCGAGCGCTCACGGATGCCGGCCTCGAAGCTGAGGACGTGGATTACATCAACTGTCACGGCACCAGCACCCCGTACAACGACCGTACGGAGACCGCCGCCATCAAGCTCGCCCTGGGCGAAGCCCATGCCCGAAGCATCCCGGTCTCATCCACCAAGTCGATGACCGGACACCTCGCCGCCGGGGCGGGCGGCATCGAGGCGGTCGCCGCGATCCTCACCATGCATCACGGCTGCATCCCGCCAACGATCAACTACGTCACGCCCGACCCCGCGTGCGACCTGGACATCGTGCCGAACACCGCGCGCACCGCCTCACTCGACATCGTGATGTCGAACTCGTTCGGGCTCGGCGGGCAAAACGCCGCCGCCGTATTCCGACGTTACGAGCCGTAGCGTCAGGAGGCCCGGCGCAGCGTCGCGAGCACTGGCTTCGAGTCTGTTGTCGATGCGGTCCGGTTTCGTCGCACATACGCCGAATAGCCACACTGCACGCACGACAACTGGGTATCCCCCTCGAAATCCTCGATTGGGGTGACATCGCCCTGGCAACGTGGACACGCCTTGATCAGCAGCATCTGACTTCCTCCGTCCACCACCTTAGGGATCATGATCGCCGCAAGTCGTATCGCTCGTATTGCCCGTGTATTGCCGGCGTGTAAAACCTGCCAGACAGTTCCCAACGCGGAACGGTGGCGGCGGGTACAATGTGCCCATCCCAGTCTTCTCGAGCGGTCGGTACGGAGGTCCCATGCCGATCGAGGTACGCCTGACGGATCACACGCACGACCCGATCCGGACGCTGTATACGGCGTTCCGCGTCTGCTACTCCGCCTTCACCCCCGCGCAGATCGAGGAACGCATCAAGGATGAGCGCATCGCGCACGCACAGATGCGCGAGTTCGTCGAAACGCGTCTCGCGACCGGCCACACTTCCCCGCTGCAGCAGGTCTGGTTCGAATTCGGCATCTCTGGTGTCAGCCGCGCCTTCTCGCATCAGTTCGTCCGCCACCACATGGGCATTTCGTTCGAGCAGCAGTCGCAGCGTTATGTCACTTATAAAGACGGCTCCTTCCCCTACACATTGCCCGAATCGATCCGCCGCGCGGGCAAGGAGGACGCATTCGAACGCGCGATCGAGGCGGCCGGGCAGATATACCAGGAACTCATCGAAGCGGGTGTCCCCGCGGAAGACGCCCGCTTTCTGCTGCCAAATGCTACCAGCACCAACTTCAAGGTCAGCGTCAATTATCTTGAGCTGTTGCACATCGCGGACCAGCGTCTGTGCACCCGCGCCCAGTGGGAGTTCCGGAAAGTCGTCTCCCTCATGCGCGCGGAAGTGAAGCGGAAGTTCCCGGAGCTCGCGCGCTACATGCAGCCCAAGTGCGGCGAGTTCCGCCTCGGCTACTGCGATGAATCGTACGAGGACTGGGAGGCCTGTCCGCTGGGCCGCAAGCGGCCCCACAAGACCACCCTGTTTGAACTCTACGAGCGCTCGATGAAGGGCAGGCTCGGTGACCTCCATGACGGCGACTTCCAGGTCATCGCCTCGGAGCAAGTCAGCGAGGCGGAGCCGTACTAACGAGTCAGTCTTTCGCGCCGCGCGGTCACCCCGAGCGCGGCCGGTAGGCGTTGCCCGCTGGATATGCCTTCGCATATCGTGGCTTCAGCGCAACGCTACATACTGAGGAGGGGCAGGAATGCCGATTGACGAGCGTCTCGCCGCTGAAGGCGCGGATTGGATCGCCGAGCAACTGACCCAGGAGTACGGAGGCTTCATCGCCGCCGAGATCATCGATGCCATCATGTCCATGGAGGTCGAGATTCGCGAGCAATACGCCGACCCGCTCCTGCCGCACGAAGTGATGGCTGGCCACCTTCTGGAGCGCCTCGCCGCGGAAGGCGCACCGGTCGGGGTATGGGGTGGCGTGAACGTGGCTCTCTTGCGGGAGATTCTGCATCTGGAGGACGAATTCCTCCACCTCGCCGGGCACCCACGGACGATACGCTAGAGCGGCGTCGCGACCTCGTCACGAAGACCCTTCAGTCGCTGCACGTTCTCCAGGTCGGGCCCCTGACCGCCGAATCCCGGCACCTCGAGGAGCATCGGCAGCCGCTGCAATTGCGGCGTGGAAAGGATGACCCGGAACCCATCAGCTCCAATGTGGCCTTCGCCGATGTTCTCATGGCGGTCGCGCGTACTGCCCAGCTCCATCTTGGAGTCGTTGGCATGCATCACCGCGAGCCGCTCCACACCGAGCGCCTGATCGATCTCCGCCAGCATTTGCTCCATGCCGTCTTCGTGCGCGATGTCGTAGCCGGCGGCAAACGCGTGACACGTGTCGAGACAGACCGCGAGCCTCGATGTCGGCACAGTTCGCAGGATCGCCCCCAACTCCACGAAACTCTTCCCGATCGTCCCGCCCTGTCCCGCCGCGTTCTCCAGCGCGAGTACCGCTTCGCCCGGCGCTTCTGAGCAGATCCGCTCCAACGCTGAGGCAACGCGCGACAGCACGGCTTCCATACCCCGCCCTCGATGCGATCCCGTGTGCAGGACCACGCCGTCGGCACCCACTCCGTCCGCAACCGTCAGCGCGTTGATGACGCAGTCAATAGACTTCTCCCACATGTCGTCGTCCTCGACAGCGAGGTTGGGCAGATACGGACAGTGCAGCCACACGGTACGCAGCGCCGACTGGGCACGGAGATCCCTGAACCGTTGGTATGCCTCCGGGGTGTGCTTCGTCTTCCGCCACGTCTGCGGTGCGCTCCCGAAAATCTGGATCGCCTCCGCCTCCAGGGCGGCACCTCGCTCGACCGCCGTCCAGATCCCGCCAGAGGAGGAAACGTGCGCACCAATCGGCTGGATGCTCATCTGCTGCGACTCTTGGTCAACCCCAGCGGACGAGCAGTCGCCTCGATGGATCGCCGCGCCCATTTCCCCAGTACCACGCGGTCCAACGCGGACTGCAGTGCTTGCTCGTCGGCTTCCGCCGACGCCTCGTACCTCACTTCGGCCATACCTCGCTCTAGGTCGATTTCGACCGACCGCACGCCCGGCACGCTGCTGAGGGCCGCCTGCGTCCGGCTGGCGCACCAGCTACAGACGAGCCCATCGAGCGCTACCGTCACCTGACACTCACCGCGGGACATCTCCCGAACTGACGGGGCGACCAAAAGCCGTGCGGGGTACACCGCAAAATGACTGCTCATCTCTGAATCCTAGCAGCCCCCATCATGGCGCGCCCGCGGCACGGTCACATCCAACGGCTCGGAACGGATCGTAGCTACACCCTGCGTCAGAGTCTGTATGCTGCATGGATATCGAGGGGGGCCGCATGAGCACTCGCGCCGCTGAGGAAGCGATCGAGGCGACGGCGCTGGGCGACGCTTCGGCCGGGGCGCAGACCGTCTCCGGGCGGCTCGGGGCGTTGTCCGCGCCCAGCTATCGGCGGTACTGGCTTGGCTCGCTCGGATCCGTCGGTGCCTCGCAGCTCATCACGCTCGGCCAAGGGTGGCTGATCGTCGACGAGCTCGGCGGATCTCCATTGTCGCTTGGCATCCTCGGCGGAGCGACCGCGATCCCAACGATCCTCATCAACCTCTTCGGTGGCGTGCTCGCTGATCGAGTCGACCGCCGCCTCCTCTTAATGACGACTTCGCTCATTTCCATGCTCCTGCTGCTGCTCCTCGCAACGCTCGATGCCACCGGCGTGGTCCAGATCTGGCATATCGTCGCCATCGCCGCCTGTATGGGTCTCGTGTACGGGATTGACTGGCCGACGCGGAACGCGTTCTTCCCCGCCCTCATCGAGCGGGAACACATGATGAGCGCCGTGGCCTTGAACTCGATGCTGTGGCAGGGTACCCGTATTGTGGCCCCTGCTATCGGAGGCATCGCCATTGCGCTATTCGGCACCGCTCCCGTGTTCTACCTGTGCGTCGGCGGCTTCCTGGCGATGTTCGCCATCCTCACCACGCTCCGCGTGCCGCACGTCCGTCCTGAAGGCAACAGGAACGTCATCGGCGAGCTCACAGAGGGCGTCGGCTTCATCAGCCGTACCCGGATCTTTACGATCCTCATCCTGCTCTCGTACGCGCACATGCTCCTCGGCATGTCATACGTCCAACTGATGCCATTGGTGGCAAAGCACTTTGATGTGGGCTCAACCGGGCTGGGCCTGCTATTCACAACTATCGGCCTCGGCGCCATTAGCGGGACGTTCGTCTCACTCAGGCTGCAGGGCAATCGCCGCACGGGCCGCATCATGCTCAGCGCCTTGTTCGTGGCGACGCTCCTGATCCTCAGTTTCGCCATCGCTCCCGTATACGTCCTTGCCCTCGTATTCCTCTATCTGGCGTCCCTGGCGAACTCGATTTTCCAGATCGGCTCGATGACCGCACTCCAGATGCGCGTCCCCGACACCATGCGTGGCCGCGTCATGGGCATCCATGGCATCACCTTCAGCATGCTCCCGCTGGGTGGTCTGCTCGGAGGCCTGATCGCCAGCGTGACGGATGTCCGGGTCGCCATCGCCATGGGTGCCATCGTAATGACTGCGGTCGTCGTCTTCATCGCCACCACTCAGCCCGAGATACGCGAACTCGACGGCGACACCGTACCCACGTCCTGAGGTTCTAGAGCGTGCCCGCCAGTCGCCGCAACACAAAGCATCACAAATTTCCTCGCGGCCGATGTTACGGTTCTGATGGACACATCTGGAGGGACAACCATGACGCGAGACGAGATCATCGAGGCGATTCGGACGGCTGATACACGCATCCAGGAGTTGCTGCCCCTCGCGCGAGCCCACCCGGACGCCTCGCTGCCGACCGGTGAATGGCGTGTGCGCGACGCATTGAGCCACATCGCCGCTCGAGGCAATCCCATCCCGCTGCTAATGCGCTACCTGAACGAATCGACGGACGATTCGGGCACACCCCGGCCAATGCCAATACGTGACATCCACGAGATCAATGCGGAACAGGTGCATACACGAGCCGATCAGGATGTTGATACGCTTATCGAGGAGATGCGAGACGGCCACCAGGCGGCCCTGGACGCGCTGAATGAAATCGAAGATGCGGTCTTAGAACGGCGGCTGACCGTCGCATTCCCGCCCGGGGAACTGAGTGTCGGCGAATTCATCGTCCTTGCCGGCACGCGGCATGAGAGCAACCACCTGGACGAAATCGAGTCGGCGCTCAAACAGCCGGCTTAATCTGGCATCGAGGCTGATATCTATATGCAGCGCCCCATCAGCGCCGTGCCAGGCGGAATCTGACTCTCGAACAGGCCCTCCCATGCGACGTTTACCGCAGCGACCGTGACCGCCGGGAGATACCAGACGAATTGGCCATCGGCCGAGGTCG
>CAYGHU010000025.1:0-10216 GCA_964349785.1 uncultured Dehalococcoidaceae bacterium
CGCAACAGCGCCTCGTACGCCTCCACCACGTGCCCGAGGCGATTGCCGACCTCGCTGTGGTGCTCGGCTGGCCGGTGCTCGCGGACCCGCTATCCGGGCTGCGGGCGGGCGGGCACCGCCTCGGGCACGTGGTGGAGGCGTACGAGGCGCTGTTGCGTGTGCCCGAGTTCGCTGCCGTAGCGCGGCCGGAGGTAGTGCTGCGGTTCGGGGCCATGCCAACCTCGAAACCGCTCATGCAGTACCTCGCGGGGCTGCGTGAGGCGCGGCATGTCGTCGTGGATGTGGTGGGCGGGTGGCGCGATGCGGACGCGAGCGGATCGACCTTCGTGCAGGCCGACCCGGGGGCGTTCTGCGTCTCGATGGGCGCCGCCATCGCCGGCCGTCGTCCGGCCGTCGCCACCGGGCTGGCGGACGACCCGATGCGCGGGGCCGCGCCGCCGCCGGACGAGGACTGGCTCGACCTGTGGGTCAGCGCGAATCGCGCGACCCGGGGAGCCCTGCGTGACGCGCTCGATGCGTTCGACGAGCCGTTCGAGGGGCGCGCGCCGGCCGAGCTGGCATCGGCGCTGCCTGCCGGGGCGACGCTGGTGGTTGGGAACTCGATGCCGGCGCGGGATATGGATGCGTTCTTCCCGGCGCTGCCTCGCGACGTGCGCGTGGTGGGGACGCGGGGCGCCTCGGGCATCGACGGGGTGGTCTCGACAGCGGTCGGGGCTGCGGCGGCCCGCAGCGGCCCGGTAGCGCTGCTTATCGGCGACCTGTCGTTCTTCCACGATATGAACGGGCTGTGGGCGGTGAAGCGGCACGGACTGTCGCTGACGGTGCTGCTGGTGAACAACGATGGAGGCGGCATCTTCCACTTCCTGCCACAGGCCGAGATGGCGGCGGACCAGTTCGAACAGTGGTTTGGGACGCCGCACGGCATTGAGTTCCGGGGCGTGGTGGAGACGTTCGGCGGGCGGTTCGAGGCGGTGGAGGGACACCGAGGCTGGGATGCGCAGCTGCGCACGGCGCTGGCCTCGGAGGGACTGACAGTACTGGAGCTGCGCACGGACCGCGAGCGGAATGTCGTCCTGCACCGGCAGGTATGGGCGCATGTCAGCGTGGCGGTGCGGACGGCCGTCGAGGAGTCGCGGAGGGCCGGAGTGGTCTCGTGACGCGCGTCGACCTCGGAGGCATCGCGCTGAATGTGGAGGTGGCAGGGCAAGGGCCACCGTTGGTGCTGTTGCACGGGTTCACGGGCTCCACGGCGGGTTGGGGTGCGACCGTCGAGGCGCTGGCCTCGGAGTTCACGATGGTCGCGGTCGATATCGTCGGGCACGGCAAGTCGGATGCGCCGGAGTCGGGCGAGCGCTATCGCATGGAGCGATGCGTGGACGACCTCGTGCTGCTGGTGCGGAAGGCCGGGTACGAGCAGGCGTGCTGGCTGGGCTACTCGATGGGTGCGCGGACCGCGTTGCAGGTGGCGGTGCGCCGGCCCGCGGCGGTGTCCGCGCTCGTCCTCGAAGGGGGGAGCCCGGGACTGGCGACGGAGGAGGAGCGGGCCGACCGCGTACGAGCGGATGAGGCGCTGGCGGAACGGATCGAGCGCGACGGGATCGAGGCGTTCGTCGCATACTGGGAAGCGGTCCCGTTGTTCGCAACACAACCGTCCGAGCTGCGCGCGGCGCTGCGGCCGGGGCGGCTGGCGTGTTCGGCGCAGGGGCTGGCGAACTCGTTGCGCGGCATGGGGACGGGGGTGCAGCCAGCGCTGCACGGGCGCCTGGGCAGCGTGCGTGCGCCAGTGCTGCTCGTCACCGGCGCGCTGGATGTCAAGTTCACGGAGATCGCCGGGGAGATGGCACGTGCGCTCCCGGACGCTACGATGCACATAGTCAACGACGCCGGCCACGCGGCGCACCTCGAACGGCCGGACGCGTTCCACGCGGCGGTGCTGGACTTCCTGCGCGACGTGCACACGACCGCAATCGCGGGCAGGCATAAGGGGTTGAGGGGGGCAACATGACGATCGATTGGCAGCAGGGCGGTGGGTACACCGACATCCTGTATCACAAGGCCGAGGGGATCGCGAAGATCACGATCAACCGCCCCGAGGTGCACAACGCATTTCGTCCGGGGACGCTGGACGAAATGCAGCATGCGTTCGAGGACGCACACGCCGACGCCAGCATCGGAGTCGTGCTGCTGACGGGGGCCGGTGGGCGCGCGTTTTGCTCTGGTGGCGACCAGCGCGTGCGTGGCGAAGGCGGATACGTCGGAAGCGACGGCGTGGCGCGGCTGAACGTGCTGCCGCTGCAGCGCTACATCCGCACGATGCCAAAGCCGGTCATCGCCCTCGTGGCGGGGTACGCCATCGGTGGCGGGCACGTGCTGCACGTGGTGTGCGACCTGACCATCGCGGCGGACAACGCGCGGTTCGGGCAGACGGGGCCGCGGGTCGGCTCGTTCGATGCGGGCTTCGGGGCGGCGCAGCTCGCGCGCATCGTCGGGCACAAGAAGGCACGCGAGATCTGGTACCTGTGCCGCCAGTACGACGCGCAGCAGGCGCTGGACATGGGGCTGGTGAACGCGGTGGTGCCGCTCGACCGGCTTGAGGAGGAAGGCGTGCAGTGGGCGCGCGAGATCCTCGGACACAGCCCGATCGCCATCCGCATGCTCAAGGCGGGGTTTGTCGCGGACACGGACGGCCTCGCGGGATTGCAGCAGCTCGCGGGTGACGCGACGTCGTTGTTCTACATGACGGACGAGGGCAAAGAAGGGCGGAACGCATTCCTCGAGAAGCGCAAGCCTGACTTCAGCAAGTTCCCACGCCTGCCGTGACGATGCCGATGCAGGGACGACCAGGCCCAATCCGCACGTGGATCCTCGCGGTGCGGCCGCCGACGCTGACGGCGGCGGTGGCGCCTGTCATCGTGGGGTCTGCGGTGGCGGTGCGCGAGCACATGTTCTCGGCGGGGCCGGCGTTCGCGGCGTTGCTTGGGGCGCTGGCGATCCAGGCGGGCGCGAACCTCGCGAACGACCTTTCGGACTTTCGGCGGGGCGCGGACACGGTGCACCGCCTTGGGCCGCCGCGGGCGGTCCAGCACGGGCTGCTCAGCGAGGCGCAGGTGGGCTGGGGAATCGTCGTGGCGTTCGCCTGCGCGACGCTTGCGGGGCTGTACCTGACCTGGGTGGCGGGCTGGCCGGTCATCGCGATCGGGGTCGCCTCGATGACGGCGGCGGTGGCATACACGGGCGGGCCGTGGCCATTCGGCTACCGCGCGCTGGGCGAACTGTTCACGTTCCTGTTTTTCGGGGTCGTAGCGGTCGTGGGGACGTACTACGTGCAGGCGGAGTCGATTACGGCCTCGGCGCTGGCGGCTTCGCTGCCCGTCGGCTTCACGGTCACGGCCATCCTGGTCGTCAACAACGTGCGGGACATCGACACGGACCGGATGGCGGGCAAGCGTACGCTGGCTGTGGTGCTCGGGCGGGCGGGAGCGCGCGTGTTCTTTGTTGGGGTCGTCGCGGGCGCGTATCTCGCCGCCGCCGCGCTGTGGCTGTTCGGCGACTTTCCGTGGTGGACGCTGCTCGCGTGGCTGAGCGCGCCACTGGCGCTCGCGCCGGCCGAAGCGGTGCTGTCGAGGGTCGACGGGCCCTCACTGAACCAGGCGCTCAAGGCGACGTCGCGACTGCACATCGTGTTCGCATTGCTGCTCTCCGCCGGGCTCGCCGCCAGCCGGGTCACCGGGGCCTGACCGAGGCCATGACGCCCGGCGGTCAGCCGGCGCGCCTCGTGGCGCTGCGCTGGCGTCCGTTTCGGCTGCCGCTGCGACACCGGTTCGAGTCGGCGCACGCCATCGTCGAGGCCCGTTCGGGCGTCCTGATCGAGTTGCGGGGCGCGGACGGCACGACTGGCATCGGCGAAGCCTCGCCTACGCCGTCGCTGGGCGATGGGACCGTAGCCGACGTGCTGCGGCTGCTCGGGGAGCACGCCTCGGCCATCCTGAGCGCCCCCAAGGATGTGTTACGAACGCTGGCCCAAGGGCCGGGAGCAGCGGCGCTGCGGTGTGCGCTGGATACAGCGTTGCTCGACCTCGAGGGGCAGCGGCGCGGCGTGCCGGTGGCGCGGCTGCTGGCGGAGCAGCCCGCTGCCTCGGTCGAGGTCAACGCTGTGGTGGGCGGAGGGACGGATGTGGAGGCCGTGGCGTTCGCTCGCGAGGCGGTTGCGGCCGGTTATCGAGTGCTGAAGCTCAAGGTGGGCAGCTGGAACCTCGATGCGGATGTCGCGCGGGTTGAGGCTGTCAGGCGGGCCTGCCCCGAAGTGACGATCCGGCTCGACGCGAACGGAGCCTGGACGGAAGCGAAGGCGCGCGTTGCCCTCGAAACAATGGCGCCGTTGCGGATCGAGCTGATTGAGCAGCCGGTACGCACCTCCGCGGTGCGGGCGCTGGGGCGGCTGCGGCGGATGCGGCGGATGAGGCTGATGCGCGTCGCGGCCGACGAGGCGGTGGCTGACCCGCTCACGGTGGCGCGCGTGTTCGAGGCCGATGCCGTGGACCTGGTGGTACTGAAGCCGATGCGGCTCGGTGGCCTCCGCGCCAGCATCGAGGTCGCCCACCGAGCCGCCGAGCGAGGCATGGCTTCGTTTGTCACGACCACGTTCGATTCGAGCATCGGTACGGCGGCGGCGTTGCACCTCGCGGCGGCGTTGCCGGGAGGCCGGCCGGCGGACGGGCTCTCGACGGGGGAGCATCTGGCGGACGACCTCGTGATGCAGCCGCTTGTGCCTGAGCGCGGGAGGCTGGCCGTGCCTTCGACGCCCGGGCTGGGGGTGACGGTCGATGGCGCGGCGGTAGAGCGGCTGGCGACGGGGCCATGGGCGGAGGTGGAGGCGCGGCGACGTTGACGCGGACCGATAACGGTCGCGAGAATGAGATCATCGCGCGAGCGAAGCCACCCGACCTCTGAGCGGGCAGGATACGGCCATCACTGACATAACTGGCACCGACACCACTGAGCCACTGACCGGGGCGACCGACTCCGGCCTCTGGTACATGGACCTCCATTCACATTCCGCCGACGCATCCGACGACGCGGGCGGCACCGTCGAGGGCTACCTCAAGTGGATCGTCGCACGGCGGAAACGCGGCTACCACGTCGACGGATTCGTGCTGACGGAGCACCGGCAGTTCGAGCGGGACGTGGACTACTCGGAGATGGCGGAGCAGTACGGCGTGACCGTCCTGCGCGGCGCGGAGCTCGAAACGGACATCGGGCACGTCCTGGTGTACGGCGTCAGCGATGAGCTGGCACGGCATTTCGACTTCCGTTCAGTCTCGTTACCGTATCGCGAGCTGTTCCGGGCGGCGCGGGAGACGGGCGGGTTCGCGGTGGCCGCACACGCGGGACGGCCACGTATCGGCCTCGCGCACTACGTAGACGTCCATGGGCTCTCGCCAGACGGCGTCGAGGTGATCGAGCAACTGAACGGCGGCAGCTCTGCCGCCGAGAATGAACGAGCGCTGCGGCTGAGTGAAGAGCACGGCATGCGCTCTGTCGGCGGCTCAGACGCGCACTACGTGAGCGCGATCGGACGCTGCCTGACCGCGTTCCGGCGCCCGATCACCTCGATCGAGGCGCTGGTCGAGGAGCTCGCGTCCGGGCAGTACTCTCCGGTCACTTCGGAGCAGACATTGCGGGTGGACGCGGCTCGGTGAGCAGATGACGAGCGATGGGCTGGACCTCGACTACGACCGCGACGTCGTGGGCGTGGAGGTCGAGGTCGGAGCAGTGCAAATCACGCGCGAACAGATCGCGCGGTACTGCGAGGCCGTGGGAGAGACCAACCCGCTGTACCTGGACGAGGAAGCGGCGGCGGCTGGGCCGTACGGCGCAATCATCGCGCCGCCGAGCATCCTCGGCGCGCTGGAGGTCGAGCACGGGCTGGACCCGAAGGTGCGCTTCGGCAACGCGATGTTCGCGGCGGGGACGCTATTCGAGATATACGAACCGATCCGCGTGGGCGACACGATCCGCGTGCGGACGCAGGTGAAAGAGGTCTATCCAAAGACCGGCCGCTCCGGAACGATGGTCTTCACGGTGCAGCGCTCCACATACCGGAACCAGCATGGCATGGACGTCGCGATGCAGGAGTTCTCCAGCGTGTTCCGGGAGGTCTAGGTGGAGCAGCGGCACTTCGAGGACGTGGAGCCGGGGGACGAGTTCGAGGAATCGTGGACGGCGACGCGAGAACACGTCATGCAGTACATCGAGTCAGGGCGGAACGGCATGGCGGGTGTCGGGCGGTTCACGGATGCGGTCGCGGCGGCGAGCGAAGGCCTGGAGGGCCCGGTCGTCCCGGGGCCGATGAGCATGGCGATCATGACTCGTGCCGTGACTGACTGGATGGGGATGTACGGCAAGCTCCGCCGCCTGGATGTGAACTTCCGCCGGCCCGTGCACCACGGCGACCACTTGCGGGTGCTGACGCTGGTGACGGACGTCGAGGAGACCGACGGCCGGCCGACGGTGAAACTCGATGTCTATTTCGAGAACGAGCGCGGCGAGCGGCCGCTACAGGGTGTGGCCGTGGTGGAGTTGCCTCGGAAGACGTAGCCACGCGGCTTCTGATCGCCCCTCCCCCCGTTCCGTGTCCCTGCCCTTCGATGTGTATGCACTGTGGATAACTCCTCGTAGTTGATGCTTGACTGGGCACTGATGAATGAACAATCATTCACAGCCATGAATGAAC
Organism: uncultured Dehalococcoidaceae bacterium; assembly: GCA_964349785.1. Taxonomy (GTDB): domain Bacteria; phylum Chloroflexota; class Dehalococcoidia; order UBA2979; family UBA2979; genus JAIBBD01. The sequence goes on from CAYGHU010000025.1 coordinate 6,734, forward strand.
ATTCATTCTCTGTGATGCGGCGAAGCATAGAGAGGCTATCGTGCGGCGAGGATGCTCCGTGCATGCGGCTGCTGGCGAAGGCCGATCGGGGGGAAGAGGGCGCGATGAGCAGGATGCCAGACGGTTATCTCGAGGCGCGTACGACTGAGATTCGGGACGCAGCCATGCGGGTGTTCGTCCACAAGGGGATCAACGCCGCCACGATGCAGGACATCGCCTCGGAGGCCGGTTTGAGCGCGGGGGCGCTCTACCGGTACTTCGAGGGCAAGGAGCAGCTGGTACGGACAGTGTTTGAATACTGCCGCGCGGAGAACCGCGCACTGTTCGAGGAGGCGCCGCCGACCGCCGGTTCGCCTCTCGATAGCCTTTTCGCGGTGGGGCGGGTGGTGTGGGATGAGTTCCTGCAAGCGGGCGTGGGCGACCGCTATGCGGTGCAGCTGGCCGCCACGCTGGCAGGTGGCGGGCGCGACGACCGGTTGGCCGCCGAGATGCGAGGCACGCACGCGGACGTGCTGGATCGGTTGGCTGCGCTTGTACGCCAGGCGCAGGTCACTGGCGAGCTGGCGAATGACATCGACACGGAAGCGCTGGCGCTGACGATCCTGTCGTGCGTCCAGGGGCTGCAAATGTTCTTCGTGGAGTTCGATGGGGAAGTTAACACCGAGGGCGTATACAACGTGCTCGGCCGGATGCTGCGGGGACTCGCGCCCGCCCAGAAGGAAGGATAACAGTGGCATCGCCAGTATCGACGGGGAGGCTGGCGCGAGCCAGCGCCCGCCATCCATGGCTCACAGTCGGGATATGGGTGCTTGTGCTGATCGCGGGGCTCGGCATCGCGAGCGTAGGGCTCAGCGACGCACTGACGGAGGAGCAGACGATCACGGGGAAGCCGGACTCCATCCGCGCGCAGGATACCCTCGCGGCCAGCGGCATCCCCGGGAGAGATGAACAACCAGCCATCGAGGCGGTGATCCTGCAGTCGGATACGTTGAAGGCCAGTGACCCCGAATTCAGGGCGTTCGCGGACTCCCTGCTGCAGGACATCCGCGGTCTGAGCGACGTCGCGGACGCGACGAGCTACTTCGAGACGAACGTGCCGGCGATGATCTCGCGGGATCAGCACAAGGTGTTGCTGCCGGTGACGCTGGTGGGCGGCGTACCGGACGTGGCGGACCACATCGACCCGCTATTGCGGCTGGTCGAGGAACGAAACGATGCGGAGCAGTTCGACGTGCTGACCTTTGGCATCGGCAGCGTGAACGATGCATTCACCAGCACGTCCGAGCGTGACCTGCAGACCTCCGAGCAGATCAGCCTGCCGATCGCGATGCTGGTGCTGGTGCTCGTGTTTGGGGCTGTAGTGGCGGCGATCGTCCCGGTCGTTCTGGCGCTGGTCGCGATCATGGTGGCGATGGGCGTGGCGGCGCTGGTGGGTCAACTGTGGCCGCTTTCCTTCTTCGTCACGAACATGATCTTCGGCATCGGACTCGCGGTCGGCATCGACTACTCGCTGTTCATCATCGAGCGATTCCGCGAGGAGCGCCGGCACGGGGTCGATAAAATCGAGGCGATTACGAGGGCTGGAGACACGGCGAGCCGGGCCGTGGTGTTCTCCGGATTCATGGTCGTGATCGCCCTCGCCGGGCTGTTGCTGGTGCCATCGAACATCATGAAAGCCCTCGGTGCGGGCGCGATCATCGTGGTGCTGGTCGCGCTGGCGGTCACCGTAACGCTGTTGCCCGCGGTACTCAGCCTGCTGGGCGACCGGGTGAACAAGCTCGGCATCCCATTCTTCTCGCGGCGGGGGGAGGCCGATGAGTCACATGGGTTCTGGGCGGGCACGGCGCGGGTGGTCATGGGTCATCCGTGGATCAGCCTGATCGGGACGAGTGCGTTCCTGATCGCCCTCGCGATCCCGTACTTCTCGATTAACCTCGGAGCGTCTGGCGCGGATTCGCTGCCCAGGTCGGAGCAGGTGTATGAGGCGAACGCCATCCTGGCGGCGGAGTTCTCGCAAGGCCTCGCCCAGCCGACCGAGATCGTGATCACCGCCCTGGACGTGCGGGCCGCACCCGTGCAAGAAAGCATCGATAAGCTCCAGGCCGCGATGGAGGCGGATACGAAAGGCCTCGATGGCAAGGCACGGTTCAGCAATCCACAGTTGACGGTCGGCCCGCGAGGCGACGTCGCATTGCTCTCGGTCGCCGTGGCCGGGGACGCGGCGAGCGACGAGTCGCTGGATGCGATCACGGACCTGCGGTCGACGTTGATCCCGTCCGCATTCGAGGGCGCCGGAGCTGAGGTCGTTGTCGGCGGCATGTCCGCCGCCAACCGGGACTTCTTCGACCTGGTCATGCAGTACCAGCCGATCGTCTTCGCGCTGGTACTGACCCTGAGCTTCGTGCTGTTGACGATGGTGTTCCGCTCGATCGTCGTGCCGCTGAAGGCGGTGGTGATGAACCTGCTGTCCGTCGGCGCGGCCTATGGAGTGCTGGTGCTGGTGTTCCAGGAGGGTGTAGGTGCTGGCCTGCTGCACGTGCACCGCTCCCCGGTCATCGAAGCATGGCTCCCGCTATTCCTGTTCTCCGTGCTGTTCGGCCTGTCGATGGACTACCACGTCTTCCTGCTGAGCCGGATCCGGGAGCGGTTCGACCAGACGGCGGACAACACGGGGTCGGTGGCGTACGGACTGCGGACGACGGCGAACATCATTACCGGGGCGGCGCTGATCATGGTCGTGGTGTTCAGCGGCTTCGCGATGGGCGACCTGGTGATGTTCCAGCAGATGGGCGTTGGCCTTGGGGTTGCGGTGCTGCTCGATGCGACCATCGTGAGGACCGTTCTAGTGCCAGCGGCGATGGAGCTGCTCGGCGACCGCAACTGGTACTTGCCGTCCTGGCTGTACTGGCTTCCTGACCTGCGGGTCGAGGGCGGTGCGGCGCATCCGGTGGGTGTGCCGGCGGCGGGCGACGACTGATCCCACTCGGGGTGTCGGTCACAGGGGAGGGAGGCCAATGGCCTCCCTCCCCTGTGATGTGAGATGCGCGCACGGCCTATCTCGACCCGCGCTTCAGCCCGGCAGGCTGCGAAGTGCGCGCCGATGGCGGTGCCCTACTCGATCTCTCCACAGCTGATCACCGGGCCTGGATTGTCGTTCGACCCGCTGAAGACCACGATGAAGTGTGGCTCGTCGCCGAAGTGCGCGATTGCGAGCGACACGAAGTTGGTCGTGGATGTCGATGTATCGCCTTCAGTGGCGAACGTCGTGAGCGGGCCGTGTCGTTCGCCGGTGCCCGCGCAGCTCTGATGGTAGATGTATGCGGCATGCTGTCCGGCCGGCAGGGACTTCACTTCGACGGTGATCTTGGTGCCGGGGCTGCCGACCGTGAGTGTCGCGGTACCGGTCACCTGGCTGCCACCTTCAGCCTTCATAGTCGCCTTAAGCTCGGTGACCTCGGCGGCTGCCGTGCGTGTGGCCTCGGC
>CAYGHU010000025.1:10316-16636 GCA_964349785.1 uncultured Dehalococcoidaceae bacterium
TCATAGTCGCCTTAAGCTCGGTGACCTCGGCGGCTGCCGTGCGTGTGGCCTCGGCGGTACCGCTGCTCCCGCTTCCACTGGAGGGTGAGTTGCTCTGTTTAGGCGTACGCTTTTCGCACGCCATCGCACTGAGTGCGACGACAAGCACGAGCAGGCCCACAGTCAATAACCGAGTTCTTCGCCGCACGACCGCTTCTCCTCCCGCGAGGCGTGTTCGCCTCGTCCCCCCCGGTGTATAACGATGCGGCAGACTAGCACAAGCGGCTCTCAATTTCATCGTTGTGACGTAGTCGCCTCGCCCGGCGCTTCGAGGGAGGCCGGATACGAGAAACGAAGAGACATAACGTCAGCGGACGAGCGATATCAGGATGGTCAGCGTGAGCATGCTGGTCAGGGTGGTTGTCACGACCGCTCGTGTGACGAATGTTGGGTACGCGCCGAACTCGGTGGCGAGGATGGTGGCGACCACGGCGGTGGGCATCGCGGCCAGGACGACGAGCGTGCCTCGATCGGCGCCGTCGAGGCCAAAGGCGGTCGCGACGGACCACGCCACCAACGGCGCGATGAGCAGGCGGCTGGCGTTCACCATCGCGGTGTCGATGAGGCGGTCGCGGCCGACGGCGTGGTGCAGCTGCAGGCCGAGGACGACGAGCATGGTGGGGACCGCCGCATCCGCGAGGCTGGCTGTCGGGGCATCGAGGGTCGTCGGGAGGTCGATGCCGAGCACGTTAACGAGCACGCCCGCGGCGGCGGCGTAGAGCACAGGGTAGCGAAAGGGGGCGCGCATCGCGTCGCGTCGCGACCCCGCGGCCATCGAGGCGACGAAGACGCCAGCGGTGTAGGTCAGGGTCGCGCCGGCCACGAAGTTCACGACGGCGATATCGAGTCCGGGCTGACCGAAGGCCAGCAGCGCGACGGGTAGCCCCATGTTGCCCTGGTTGGGCGTGATGACGGCGAGCGCGAAGGCCGCGCGGAACGACTGGCTGTGCCTGGCGAGGGCGGACCAGAAGGTGGCCGCGAGGTACATGACGGCGTATGTGGCGAGGAGGACGGCGACGATCTTGAGTGAGGCCTCGGCGGAGACATGCGTTTCGGCTAGCGAATGGAAGACGAGGGCGGGGCTGAAGAGGTAGAAGACGAGGCTCGAAATGGGGCCGACGGGGATGGATTGCCAGCGCCCGACCGCCCCGCCCACGAGCGCTACCAATGCCACGGGAAGCACGACATCCAGGAAGACATCTAGCACGCTGTCATGCCGCTCACACTTCGGCCGTCCCTGTTCGTCGTCTCCGGGTATGTCCGACCGCTCTGGTACGGCCCTGGCCGATTATTGCAGGGGAGCGCGTCGGCGTGGCGCCAGTCCGGTGACGACGTTTGTGAGTCGACAGCGGGGCAGGGCGGGACGCCGCTTCAGCTGTCGCTGACGTGTCGCAAGATGAAGGCGCTGAGCAGGTCGTACAGGCGGTCGCCTTCGCCCCGGAACGAGTGGCCCGCGCCCTCGATAATGACCATCTGCTTGGGCTCCTGCGCGCGCTGGTAGACGTCGTCGGACGCGAGCGGGAGCAGCACCTGGTCGTCGGAGCCATGGATGAGCAGCAGCGGCTTGCGCATCTCCTCGACGCCTTGTGTGCCGTAGCGCTGTGGCGCGAGGGCGGCGACGGCGCACGCAAAGGGGGAGAGCGTGCCCGCCCTGACCGCGACTGCGCCGGCGTAGGAGTGGCCGACGATCACGGCCGATTCCCCGCCGAGCCCCTTGAGGAAGGAGCAGGCGGCGAGGGTGTCGATGAGGCCATCGGTGAACTCGCCCGGGACGCGAGGGCGCAGCCGCAACGAGGTGATGCCGCTGGCGACAAGATCTTCGCTGAGCCGCCGGTAGACGCCCTCCGCGCCCTCGTCGCCGATGAAGATGACGCAGCCGGTCTTGCCCTCGCAAGGGACGAACACGGCATCGAGGTCGCCGTGATTGGTCTGGAGTGTGACGACGAACTGCCCTGGCGCATCGCCGAGACTGGCGGTCACGCCCTGGATCGAGACGACGAGTTCGGACTGATCCTCAGATTGCACGGGCAGTACCTTCTCATTGCGTCGACGTCTGTACAGCGCCGAACCGCAGGCACGTGGCGCTTGCTCATGAGCGCTCCGCGTCTCGTGCAGTGTATTACTCCCGTGAATCTACGGGTGGCGTGCTGACGCGGCTGTTTCCAGGCAGGCCATGACCGTCTCGGCGCGACTCCCGAGGGCGCGCATGAGGACGCCCGCACTGTTCGGGAGCAGACTGGCGCCCGCGTAGACGTCCGTCGAAGCGTCGACGGTGGGCGCTTCGCCGACCGTCGTGCCGAGCAGGAGCAGGCTGCCGATGACGCCCGCACCGCCGGTGGCGGCATCGATGGTTTCGATGCCCGTCCACGGTTCGAGGATGAAGCGCTCTTGGTAGAGCGGGTCGCCATCAGGCCGGCGGACCGCGAGCGAGCTGGCGTAGCGGCGGAAGGCGAGGCGCTCACCCCGGGCGAGGCGGCCGAGCGCCAGCACCTCGAGGTAGGCGACCGACGCGTCTTCGTGGAGCACGATCTCCGTCTCCTGTGTGAGACAGGCGTCTTGGTGAAGGATCGTGACGCCCGCGGAGTAGTGGAGCGCCGAGCCGGGCAGCGCTTCGAGGCGGACCCGCGACCGTGCACCCCCGGATCGCGCGGCGTAGACCTTCGTGGCAGACGTGGGCTCGACACGGACGCAAGCGCCTTCCTCGGCGCGGAGGGTGACCTCGTAATCGTCGCCGTCGAGGATGCCGCAGGTGACGTTGCGCAGGAAAAACCTCGGGAGGGGCGTGCCGGGGAACGGGCCACGCAGCTCCAACGGCGGCGAGGATGTCGCGCGGACGACCGCACCGTGAGCGCCGGGCGCAAAGGTGGCGTCGAGCCGTCCGATGATGCCTCGCGTGGCGTCAACCGGCATGGACGGCCTGAGGGGCGAACCCGGCGGCCTGTAGCTCGTCTTCGAGCCAGTCCGCGACCGCCTCGATGCCGTCGCCGTGACGGCAGTCGGTGAAGATGAGGGGGCCCGTGCGCAGGGCGCTGGCGTCGCGCTGCATGACATCGAGGCTCGCGCCGACGTGGGGGGCGAGGTCGGCCTTGTTGATGACGAGGAGGCTGGCCTGCATCATGCCTGGCCCCTGCTTTCTCGGCGTCTTGTCGCCGCCGGCGACGTCCAGCACGTAGATGCTGCGGTCGGCGAGGAGCGGGCTGAAGGTCAGTGTGAGGTTGTCGCCGCCGCTCTCGACGAAGACGACATCGATGTCGGGGTACGCAGCGACGAGGCTGTCGATGGCGGCGAGGTTCGCGGTGGGATCCTCGCGCACGGCGGTGTGCGGGCAGGTGCCGGTCTCCACGCCGACGATGCGGGCCGCGTCGAGGATGCCGGCCAGCCCCCGGCGGAGGATGAGCGCGTCCTCCTGGGTGAATACGTCGTTGGCGACCACCGCTGGGCTGTAACCGCGGGCGAGGAGCAGCGGCACGAGACGTTCGACGAGCGCGGTCTTACCGGAGCCGACTGGCCCGCCGACACCGACCCGGAATGGCTGTGACATCGTGACCTCCCTGTGAGCTACGAGGCGAACAGGCGGACGCGCGCGGTGCGATGCCGCATCGCCGCTATCTCCTGCAACGGATGGAACGAGGCGTACGGCGCAGCGGCGTCCTCGACGGCCTCGCGGGCGAGGGTGGCAATCTCCGGCCGCAGCCGGTGGAGCGTCGCCTGCACGTCACGGTGTGAGACCGGAAGCAGGCGCATCGAGGCGGAGAGGATGACGGAGGCCGTCCCGAGGAGCAGGGCGCTGACGATGGCCTCAGCGTCCACGCCGAGGGCTGCGCCCGCGACGGCGAAAGCGACGGGATGGGCGCCGGGCGTGCGGCCGGAGCGCACCGCCTCGAAGTAGTCGGGGATGAGGCCAGACTGGCCGCCCTCGTGGATGGCGACTTCCTGGAGAAGGCGCGTGCCGGTGGCTGTCGAGGCGGCGCGAAGCTCCTCGGCGGCTTTCGTGCGGAAGAGAGCGGCGTCGATGGCGCAGACCTCGGCGAAGTTGTGGGAATCCGCGGCGCGGGCGGTTGCGGCGGCCGCCCGCGCATCGGACGAGGCGCTCTGACTGCGTGTGACGGAACGGACGAACGCCTCCAGGGTCAGGGCGTCGTGCACGCGGCCGTCGCGGGCCAGCTGTTCGAGGCCGTAGGAGTGCGCGAACGTGCCAGCCGGGAACTGAGAGTCGGCGAGCTGGAGGAGCGCGAGCAGGCTGGTCGTGTCCGTCATACGAGGAAGAACCGTTGCGCCAGCGGCAGGCGCTCGGCGGGCGGGGCCGTGGCCAGCTCGCCGTCGACGCGCACCTCGTAGGTCTCGGGGTTGACCTCGATGTGCGGCAGGGCGTCGTTCCGCACCATGTCGCGCTTACCCAGGTCGCGGCAGCCGCGCACGGGCTCGACCATGCGGCTCAGGCCGAGGCGGCCCGCGATGCCGGACTCGTAGGCCGCGCCGCTGACGAAGGTCATGCAGGTATCGGCGATGACGGAAGGGTGCGCGCCGAACATCGGGCGGTAGAGCATCGGCTCGACGGTGGGGATCGAGGCGTTGGGGTCGCCCATGAGCGCCCAGGCGATCGCGCCGCCCTTCACGATGAGCGCGGGCTTCACGCCGAAGAAGCCGACCGGCCAGAGCACGATGTCGGCCAGCTTGCCCACTTCGAGGCTGCCGACCAGATGGCCGATGCCGTGCGTGCGCGCGGGGTTGATCGTCAGCTTGGCGAGGTAGCGCAGGATGCGCTGGTTGTCGTCGCCGTCGCGCTCCCCGGGGAGGGGCCCTCGCACCTGCTTCATCTTGTGCGCGGTCTGGATGAGGCGCGTGAAGCTCTCGCCGACGCGGCCCATCGCCTGGGAGTCCGAGGAGTACATACTCAGCACGCCGAGGTCGTGCAGGACGTCCTCGGCGGCCATGGTCTCCGGGCGGATGCGGCTGTCGGCGAAGGCGACGTCCTCCGGCACCTGCGGGTTCAGGTGGTGGCACACCATCAACATGTCCATGTGCTCGGCCAGCGTGTTGACGGTGTATGGCCTCGTCGGGTTGGTCGAGGAAGGGAGGACGTTGGCCTCGCCGGCGATGCGGATGATGTCGGGAGCATGGCCGCCGCCCGCGCCCTCCGTGTGGTAGGTGTGGATGGTGCGCCCGGCGATGGCGGCGATGGTGTCGTCGACGAAGCCCGCCTCGTTGAGGGTGTCCGTGTGGATGGCGAGCTGCACGTCGTAGGCGTCGGCGACGCGCAGGGCGGCGTCGATGACGGCGGGAGTGGTGCCCCAGTCCTCGTGGGCCTTGAGGCCGCAGGCGCCCGCATCGAGCTGCTCGCGCAAGGGCGCCTCGTCGGAGGCGTTGCCCTTTGCCAGCAGGCCCCAGTTCACGGGCAGTTCCTGGGCGGCCTGGAGCATGCGCGCGATGTGCCATGGGCCGGGGGTGCAGGTGGTGGCGCGGGTGCCGTCGGCGGGGCCGGTGCCGCCGCCGAGCATCGTGGTGATGCCGTTGGAGAGCGCGGCCCACGCCTGCTGTGGCGCGATCATGTGGATGTGGCTGTCGATGCCGCCGGGCGTGGCGATCATGTGCTCGCCCGCGATGACCTCGGTACCCGGCCCGATGACGAGGCGCGGGTCGACGCCGTCCATGATGTCGGGGTTGCCAGCCTTGCCGATGGCGGCGATGCGGCCGTCCTTGATGCCGATATCGCCTTTCACCACCCCCAGCACCGGGTCGAGGATGATGGCGCTGGTGATGACGGTGTCCGGCGTGCCGGAGGCCGAGGTCGCCCTCGGGGACTGTGCCATGCCGTCGCGAATGGACTTGCCGCCGCCGAAGACTGCCTCCTCGCCATACACGGCGTAGTCGCGCTCGATGCGGGCTACGAGGTCGGTGTCCGCGAGGCGGACGCGGTCGCCCGTGGTGGGGCCGTAGAGGGCGGCGTAGCGGCTGCGCGAGATGCGGCTCACGGGGCGTCCTCCTCGTTATCGGCAGGGGCGGGTATGAATCCCTGTGCGATGGCTGTATCGAGGGCCTTCGCCCGAACGGCCTCGACGGTCAGGTCACCTTCGACGAGGCCGTTCATGCCGTGGGCACGGCGTGCGCCGGCGAACTCGACGAGCGTCACGGTGTGCTCTTGGCCGGGCTCGAAGCGGGTGGCGGTACCGGCGGGGATGTCGAGGCGCATGCCGAGCGCCTGCGCGCGCTCGAAACGGAGCGCGCGGTTGACCTCGAAGAAATGGGCGTGCGAGCCGACCTGGACCGGGCGGTCGCCGGTG
>CAYGHU010000026.1:0-16457 GCA_964349785.1 uncultured Dehalococcoidaceae bacterium
CCGGCTGGCTGAACCGTGAAGGCATCGCGTCCTGGTAGAGACTTGATCGAAGTTGGACGCCGACGCTGCCATTGGCGATGCCGCACTCATACTCGGTCTGGGCGGGTCATGCGACGGTGCGAACCGTCACCCACCGCGCGCCTGTTGCTCCAGCACATACCGAAGCACTGCCTCCAGGCTATCGAGGTCGCTCCGGCCCTTCACCGCCTCGTTCACCAGGTGCTCGGCCTCGCGGCGGCTGTACTGGAGGGCTACAAGCGCCTCGATGGCGTCCGCGCGGATGTCGGGCGGTGGCAACGGCGTTCCGTCATCGAGGTCGCGTAACAGCGCCTCCTGCACAAGTCGTCCGCGCAGATGGGCGACGATGGTGTGTGCGAGCCGGTCGCCTATGCCGGGGAGCTGACACAGCGCGCGGAAGTCCTCCGACTCCACCCACCGCGCGATGTCCGACACCGGCCGAGTCAGTGCGCGCGCCGCTTTCGCGGGGCCGATGTCCGGCACCTCGATGAACTTCCGAAAGAATTCCCGCTCCGCCAGCCGAGGAAACCCAAATAGCGTCGGCGCGGGCTGACGTTCGCTGGCATGTTCATACGTGAAGACCTGGAGCTCATCACCCACTTGATGTCGACTGACCCATTCCGCTGTGAACGCAGGCATCGCGACCTCGTAGGTCACGCCGCCTGCTTCCACCCAGATTACCAAGCGTTCTTCATCCCACCGCGTGAGTGGCCCGCGCAGCGCGACGATCACGATTGCCTCGCGAGCAGCGACTCCATGCGCAGCGCCGCAAGACGGGTCAGCGCGACGGCGAGTGCATCCGAGGCATCCAGAGGTTGCGGCGTCGTGGACAAGCGCAAGTGCATGACGACCATCGCTTGCACCTGCTCCTTAGGAGCGCCTCCATGGCCTGTGACTGTTTGTTTGATCGTCGTGGCTGGGTATTCGTACACAGCGAGGCCGCGTCGCGCGGCGGCGATGATCGCCGCCGCGCGCGCTTCGCCGATCACCATCGCCGACCGCACGTTTGTTGCCACAAAGTGCTGTTCGATAGCAAGCTCATGCGGACAGTACTCTTCGATGAGTGTGTCCAGTTGGTCAAAGATAGCCGCAAGCCGCACCGGTCGGGTGTCGCGAGCGCGCGTTCGGACGACCCCGCACGTCACCGCCGTGGCCATCACACCGTCGCCTTCGACGATGCCATAACCGGTAACCGCCAGGCCAGGATCCACTCCCAGCACCCGGCGTGTCGAGGTCATGCCGACACGTCCGCCGCCTCGATCACATCCGCCGGGAAGTCAGCATTCGTATACACTCGCGACACATCGTCCAGGTCGTCCAACCGCTCGAGAAGCTTCAGCGTTTGGATAGCTGCTTTCTCGTCGAGAGAGACGAGCGTCTTCGGCACCCGCGAGATCTCGGCGTGCGATACGTTCAGACCGGCGGACGTCAATGCCTCACGGACCGACTCCATGTCCGCCGGCTCAGTCAACACCTCAACCTCATCATCGTCTACCGAAACGTCAAGTGCGCCCGCCTCGATGGCCGTCAACTGCACCTCGTCGGGGTCGTTTCCATTGGGCTGGATGCTGATGACGCCGCGGGTGTCGAACTGCCATGCGACGGCGCCGGCCTCGCCTAGATTCCCGCCACCCCTCGAGAACGCAGCACGCACGTCTGCGACCGTCCGGTTCCGGTTGTCCGTGACTGCTTCCACGATGACCGCCGTGCCACCGGGGCCGTAACCCTCGTATGTGATCTCCGAGAGGTTGTCCGAATCGCCAGCACCGGCGCCGCGCTGGACGGCGCGCTCGATGTTGTCGTTCGGCATGTTGTTGTCTTTCGCGCGTGATATCGCCAGCCGAAGCGTGGGATTCATCGAAGGGTCACCGCCACCCCCCTGCCGGACCGCCATCGTGATGTCGCGTGCAAGCTTCGTGAACAGCTGCCCGCGCTTGGCGTCCAGCGCGCCTTTCTTATGCTTGATCGATGACCATTTTGAGTGACCGGACACAGACTCTCTCTCCTGACTCCACCTTCATGCTATCAGCGCCGGAAGGCGCACGGAATCGATGGCGCATGAATGACGAACTATGGGGTCAACGTCGTATTGTCGATGAGATGCGTGTCACCGAAGGAGACCATGAGCGACAACAGCGCAGGGCCATCGAGTCGGCCGTTCAGCTCACGGAGCGTCTCTTCATCCGCGAGCGAGAGATAGTCGATGCTCGCGAGCGGCGACGACTCGATGTATTCGCGGACAAGCTGACGCAGACGGTCGGCGTCGCGCTCGCCCGCCGCGCAGGCAGCTTCCGCGGCCTGTAACCCTGCCGACAAGGAGATTGCCTGGGATCGCTGCTCCTCCGTCAGGTACACATTCCTGGAGGAGGCCGCCAGGCCATCTGGTTCGCGTACCGTCGGACACCGGACGATCGTCACAGGGAAGTGTAGATCGCGCACCATGCGCTCGATGATGAGTACCTGCTGGGCGTCTTTCCGCCCAAAATACGCCCGGTCGGGTTGCACGATGTTGAAGAGTTTAGCGACGACCGTCGCCACTCCTTCGAAGTGTCCTGGGCGGCGTTCGCCCTCCAGCACCTCGCTTAGTCCAGCCACACGGACGCGCGTCGCGTCGCCAGCCGGGTACATCTCCTCCACGGCAGGCACGACCACGAGGTCCACCCCAGCCTGCTCTAACATCGTGAGGTCGCGCTCCTCGTCGCGAGGGTAACGGTCGAAGTCCTCGTTAGGGCCGAACTGCGTCGGATTCACGAAGATCGAGGCCACGACGCTCCCGCATTCGCGGCGCGCTCGTTCGACGAGCGACAGGTGCCCGTGATGCATGTAGCCGAGCGTTGGGAAGAATCCGACCGGGCCCGGCAACCCGTGCCGAGCCGTGCGCAGCTCGGCGATCGTGCGGGCGACAATCATCCCGCGCTAGCCCTCAGCCTCGCTCTCGGCGAGCACCGCCTCGAGATCGATGCCCTCGTATTGCATGCTGCCGAACGACAAATAGTGGGACATCAACTCGATTCGATTGGCGACCTGGCCGTCGAGCAAGTGAGACTCGGCTGCAGTTGGGAACGTACCAGACTCCACAGCCTGCAAGTACGCCGCGAACGCGTCGCGGAACAAGTTCCCGCCTTCGAGGAACCGACGGGCATGTCTTGGTTTGAGGTTATCGAGGCCGAGCAGGTCGTGCAGTACCTGCACCTGTCCGTTGCAATACGGCCCGGCGCCGATCCCGATCGTCGGCACTCGCAACTGTTGCGTGATCTTCGCACCGAGCATGGCCGGTACCGTCTCGAGGACGACGGCGTACGCCCCCGCTTCTTCGATCGCCTTGGCGTCAGCCATCACCCGCACGCCATCGCGAGGCGTCTTCCCCTGCATCTTCCAGCCGCCAAAAGCGTTCACCGACTGTGGGGTGAGGCCCACGTGCCCCATGACCGGAATACCAGCTTCGACCAAGCGGCGCACAGTCTCGGCCGACCGGACTCCGCCTTCGAGCTTCACGGACCCCGCACCTGTTTCCTGGATGATCCGTACGGCGCTGCGCATCGCGTCCTCCCAGCCGCCCTGGTAGGAACCAAACGGCATGTCAACCACGACATGCGCGCGCTGCGTGCCTCGGACAACCGCCTTGCCGTGGTGGATCATGTCGTCCACGGTCACCGGCAGAGTCGACTCGTAGCCGAGCATCACCATGCCCAGCGAGTCGCCAACCAGCAGAATGGGGATCCCGGCCTCGTCCGCAAGACGGGCCGTTGGATAGTCATAGGCCGTGAGCATCGTGATGCGGTGATCCTCGTCACGCATGCGTTGCAGGTCAGTGACCATTACGCGCTTCATGCGGGCCGCCCCTCGCGTGCAGCGATGCTTCCCGTCAGTTCCGCGTCGCTGCGGGCCAGATCGGCAATCCGGTTGTGGCCGTCGACGTGGACGATGCGTGGCCGGTGCGCGGCCAGGCGCTCTTCCGGCACCCCCTCATAGCACACGATGATGACGAGGTCGCCCGGGTGCACCAGGTGTGCAGCCGCACCGTTCGGGCAGATCATGCCGGAACCCACGGGGGCCGGAATCGCATAGGTCGTCAGCCGCGCCCCGTTTGTGATGTCCAGAACATCGACCTGCTCCCATTCGACGATTCCGGCGGCGTCCATCAGGCTTTCATCGATCGCGATCGAGCCGATGTAATCGACATCCGCCTGCGTCACCGTCGCTCGGTGAATCTTGCCACGGAGCATCATGCGCATCGGGTGCCTGCCTCGGATACGACAACACCCCGGCTATGCCGAGGTGCGATGACACAGTCCGTCGCCATATGCACTCTCCGTCTCGGTCTATCGATCCAAGCGGTATATCAGGCTGAACTTGCTGTCCTTACCCTAGCCGCCTGTTCGGTCGGCTGAGCGAGTTCAGTATAGAGACATGATAACGCGTGTCAAACATCATCACGAGCGATCCGTCCGACGCCATTCCGCTGCTGACGGAACGCCCGCAAGTCCCTTCGCAAGTCGCACGCCGCGCAACACCGCCCGCTCGACAGCCCGGCTGGCCATTGCCTCCAGCGCGAGGTAACCGGAGCCTTCGATCTCCACAGCGCCGGTCGCCAGGGCAAAAATCGTGTCGCCGTCGCCGCGCGTGTGTACCGGCCAAATCGTGCGTGCGAAGCCATCGTGGCACACTGTCGCAAGGCGATTCGTCTGTGCCTTTGTCAGCCGCGCGTTCGTCGCCACAACAGCGAGTGTCGTGTGCTGGCCAACGGCTTCCTCGGTCTCTGGCCACGACCGCCCAGTGCGCAGAAGCGCCTCGACATCGACAAAGCCGCCTCCGGCCTCGCGAGGTCCGGCGACGACCTCGCCAGTGCCAGGATCGCGGATCGCACCGACAGCGTTCACTGCCACGACTGCCCCGACCATGACACCGGTGTCGAGCTGCTCGCTCGCGGTCCCCAGACCGCCCTTGAGCCGCCGGTTTCCGCCGGCAAGCTTCGCCACCGTGGCACCCGCACCGGCTCCGATAGAACCTTCCTCAACACGGCCACTGCGAGCCCGGCGCGCGGCATGGTAGCCGGCCTCCGCGTCCGGCCACCGGCCTCGGCCGATGCCAAGGTCGAACAGTACAGCTGCGGGGACGATAGGTACCGTATGGGCGCCGAAATGGAGTCCAACCCCTGCTTCGCGGAGGTACTGCATCACCCCTGTCGCCGCATCGAGGCCAAAGGCGGAGCCACCCGCCAGCAGCACCGCGTGCACCTCCTCGACGAAGTTGTCTGGCCGGAGCAAGTCCGTCTCACGCGTGCCCGGCGCGGCGCCGCGCACATCGACCCCGCCCACAGTGCCATCCGGGCAGAGCACGACCGTGCAGCCGGTCGCCGATCTGTGGTCAGTCCAGTGGCCCACGCGAATGCCTGGGATATCGGTGATTGCGTCGCGTAGGGCTGCCACGGACTACGGCCGGGCTAGCCAGCCGCGGCAACCGTAATGCGACGCGCTGGGACCGCGCCGTCAACAAAGTCGAGGCAGTGACGGACGTATGCCTCCGGCCCGCGCATATAGCTGGTGCAATGTCCGGCGCGTGGTACGCGATAGACGCTCGTGCGCGCATTCATCGAGGAAGCAGCGACGTTGATCGTGTGCGTCACGGAGATGAGCCGATCCTTGTCGCCGTGGATGAACAGCATCGGCGTGAGACTCGTGGTGGCTCTCATCGCCGCGAGCGGCGCAATGGCATCCGGATCCGCGTGGAACAGCCGCTTCGCGAAATAACACGAGAGCTGGAACAGGTGCCACGGCACGATCGCCCAACGCCGCCTGAGATACGCGCGCACCGAGGTGAACGCGGAGTCGGCGATGACCGCGTCCGCTTCGACGCTCCCATCGGCGACGCCGACAACGGCAAGCGCCCCGCCGAAGCCGAAGCCATGCACGACGACTGGAAGCATCGGAGTGCGGGCCTTTGCGTACTTCGCGGCAGCGGGGAGATCCAGCCGCTCGCTCGCGCCGAGGTAGTCGCGGGATCCGCCGGACTCGCCGCGCCCGCGAAGGTCGAACGCCAGCACGTTGAACCCGCGGCGAAGATAGTCGCGCTGAAGCGTCAGTAGGCCGTGGGCTTTGTCTGCGCGCGTCCCGTCGAAGTCATGCACGAGCACCAGCGTGCCTCGCGCTCCTGGGGATTCAAGATACCAGCCGTGCAGCACAATGCCGTCTGCTGCCACGAACTGGACATCCTCGTAGCGGAGCCCCAGGTCGCCCGGTGTCCCCTCGACTCGCCGCCGCTTGGAACGAGTGAACAACTCAGCGAGATAGAGCGCCACCGCGATATGCACCAGGAGCGCTACAACCGCGATGACGGCAATCGTCACAAACATGTCGTGTACCTCTCAAGGTGCATCTCCGAAGAGCGCCCGATGACGGTACCAATGTCTCAGTCATGAGGCAAGCGATCATCCACAGCGCGTTCGTTAGGTTCCTCGTGTCGTCGTTGATGCTGACAGTGCGGACAGAAGTGCGTCCCTCGACCGGCCAACCTGATCTTCTCAATCTCGTGCCCGCACCGCTCGCAGGGTTGGCCGTCGCGGCGAAACACATGCACGCGGATGTGATGCATGCCCTCGCCACCCAGGCCGTCGCGATAGTCGGAGAATGACGAGCCACGATTGTCCAGCGATGTATGCAACGTCTCAAGCAATGCCTGATGCAGCGCCCTCACCTGCCGCGGCCGCAGTTCGGCGGCCAGCGTGCGAGGGTCTACTTTCGCAATCCACAACGCCTCGTCCGCATAGATGTTGCCGACCCCGGCGCACACCGACTGGTCCAACAGCGCCGCCTTCACCGAAGCTTGCTTTCGCGTCTTGAAGCGCTCCTGCAGCCAGATGGCCGAGCATGCTTCGGACAGCGCGTCTGGTCCGATCCGAGGCATCGCCTCATGCGGGTCTGACACGAGATGCCACGTGGCGAACTTCCGCATGTCGTTCAGCCGCAGGGAGTATCCGTCATCGAGGTCTACCCGCGCTCGTTCGAACTGCCCGGCGGGCGTCTCTGTCGACGCGTGCACAAGCGATCCGGTCATGCGCAGATGCATGACCCAGGTGCGGCCATCGTCGAGGTGGATGAGGAGATACTTCCCATGGCGGCCGAGGCGTTCGACATTCCGCCCCTCGAGTTCCCGCTCGATCGCGCGAGGCGAGTGCGAGACAGCAAGCCGTTCGGCGCCTCGGTGGATGCGCACGCGCACGATCTTCCGCCCTACCAACAACGGTTCGAGGTCTCGCCGGATCGTCTCGACTTCTGGTAGCTCAGGCATCGGCGGGTAGGCGAGACATCACCGCGCTGCTTCCATGTCTCCCCAGGAGTACCCTGACTTCTCGTCCAACTCCAGCGGCACCGCCAGTCCGATCGACGGCATCAACCGGCGCGCGATTTCGCGGACTTCGCCCAGTTCCACGCGGGGCAATTCGAAGATCAGCTCGTCGTGTACCTGCAACACCATCCGTGCCAGCTTCCCCTTGCGCCGGCGTTCGAGGAGCTCCGCGTCGATCCGGTTCATCGCGATCTTGATGATGTCGGCGGCTGTCCCCTGGATGGGCATGTTCATCGCGATCCGTTCAGCCGCCATGCGCCGGTTCCGGTCGGGCGATCGAAGGTCGGGGATATACCGCCGGCGTCCGGTCAGCGTCTCGGCATAGCCGCGGCTGCGGGCTTCGTCGACCGTCCGTGTCCGCCACTCAGCCACCGACGGGTACGCCTCGAAATATGACTGGATGAACGCCTCAGCTTCGTCACGAGGTATCCCTTCACGTGACGAGAGGCCGAATGCGGTCAACCCGTATAACACCCCGAAGTTGAACACCTTCGCGCGGCGACGCATCTCCGGTGTGACGTCCTCGAGCGGTACCTTGAATACGCTCGACGACGTCGCGCGGTGAATATCGATGCCCTCCGCGAACGCGCGCCGAAGTTCCTCGTCGCCCGAAACATGCGCCAGCACCCGCAGTTCGATCTGCGAGTAATCAAACGAAAGCAGCACGGGATCCTCACCGCAGTCCCGGGCCACGAACGCCCGCCGGACCGCGTTGCCGATCTCCGTGCGCACCGGGATGTTCTGGAGGTTCGGGTCGTTCGAGGAAAGCCGCCCGGTAGCGGCCGTCACTTGCGAAAAGACGGTATGCACGCGCCCGGTTCGCGAGTTGACCTGCAGCGGCAGCGTATCGACGTAGGTCGACTTGATCTTCGTCAGCTCGCGCCATTCAAGCACCGCCCCGATGACCGGATGCACCCCGCGCAGCGCCTCCAGGGCATCGGCGTCTGTGGTCCATCCAGTGGCGGTCTTCCGGGTTCTGGGCAGCTGCAGTTCTTCGAAGAGGATGGACGACAACTGTTGCGGCGAGCCGATCTGGAACTCGTGGCCTACCGCGTCGTACACCGCCCGTTCGGCGGCATGGATGCGCCCGACAAGTGCACCGCTCAGTCCATGCAGCACCTCGGTGTCGAGCGCGAGCCCGCGTTGCTCCACCCGCGCCAGCACCGGGATATGAGGCAGGTCCACCTCCTCGAACACCTTGCGCACGCCTGTCTGATCCAGCTCCGGCCCGAGCAGCTCCGCAAGCCGCAGTGCGAGGTCGGCGTTGCCGGCCGCGTAGGCCGCACAGGCATCAGGCGTGGACTGCGCGAAGGTCAGCGCCTTCCGTCCTGTCCCCAGCAGCATCTTCGGTTCGACGAGCTCGTGCCCGAGCCGGTCGAACGCCAGGCCGCGAATCGAGACGTTCGAATCGCCGAGGAGATAAGCCGCGATCATGGTGTCGAAGTCGAGACCCTCGCACCAAAATCCGTCCTGCGCCTCCGCCAGGGCGAGCAGCGCGTTCTTTCCGTTGTGCGCGACGCGCTCGATGTCCGGCGCCGTGAATAGCGGTTCGAGTGACCTCAGCACCTCGGACTGGCTCAACTGGAATGGCCGGGGCCCATCTGCCGGCTGCTGACCGTCATCATTCCCGAAGAGCGACGCTTGCGCGTGACCGAAGGGGACGTACCACCCGCGCGCCGCCTCGATGCTCACGCCGATGCCGACCAGCCGGTCGGCGGCACGCATGGGATGCGGATCGTCCGCCACTAACTCGAATGCAAAGCGGCCGGCGGTCCGCACGGCCTGCGCCAGCTCGGACAGCTCCTCGGTCGTCGTCACCACACGGTACTGCGGCTGTTCAGCGGGAGCCTCGGGCTTCGGGGCGCGATCGGGAATCGGCGAGTCCGTCACGTGCTCCGGCAACCGGCTCACGAGCGAGCGGAACTCAAGCTCACGGAACAGCTCCAGCACGGCGTCGCGGTCGTAGTCGTGTACCGCCGCCCGGTCGAGGTCGAGCGTGACACCGGGTACGTCGCGCACGATGGTGGCCATCCGTTTGGAGTGCAGCGCCGCCTCACGCCCTTCGGCGAGCGCTTTCTGCGCGCGAGGCGGCTTCACCTCATCGAGGTGTTTGAGCATCGCCTCCACGCTGCCCCACTGCTGGATGAGCGCCACTGCGCCTTTCTCCCCGATCCCTCGCACGCCCGGAATGTTGTCCGAGGTGTCGCCCACCAGCGCCTTGTAGTCGACCATCTGCCGGGGCTCGAAGCTCCAACGCTCGCGCACGCGCTCCTCGTCGTATAGCACGTAGTCGCGCTGGTACGGCCGGAACATGTAGACACGTACACCGGGCTGGATCAGCTGCACCATGTCGTTGTCCAGCGTCACGATCACGACATCGAGGCCAGCCTCTAGTCCTTGCGTCGCAAGCGTCCCGAGGACATCGTCTGCCTCGTACCCGACCGCCTCAATGATCGGAATCCGAAACGCGCCGAGGAGTTCGCGGACGCGGTCGATCTGCGGCCGGAGGTCGTCGGGCATCGGGAGGCGGGTTGCCTTGTAGGTTTCATCCGCCTCGTGGCGGAAGGTTGGCTCCGGGCCGTCCCATGCCGCCATGATGTAGCGCGGGTGCAGCTCATTGATCACGTACAACAGGCTGTTCGCGTACCCGAACACCGCCGCGACCGACTCGCCGGTACGCCTGACCGTTAGCACATCGCGTAGCGCGAAGTACGACCGATAGATGATTCCATGCGAATCGAGGATGACGAGTAGCGGTGGGATGGTGCCGTCATCAGAGGTCATCCAACGTAGTATAGCGACAGCGGACGATATGGCTGGAATGCCTGCGCCTGGCGGACACACGCTCTACCATGTCGCCTGTGTCAGGCATCCTTCACCTTGTCGTCGCCACGCTTCGCGACAACGCGCCGCACGATGGTGTCGAGCGGGCTGTGGCGCGCGCTCGGGATCTGCGGTCGGCCCCCGGCGTCGTGGCGGTGCTGACGGGCCACTCCGAGGATCAACTGGTGGTCGCCACCTGGCTCGTAGATCGCGAGGCCCTCGATGAATTCGCCGCCTCCGCGGCCCACATGGCGTTCGTGATGCAGGGGCTTGCGCCGGTCATCCACAGCATGTGGAGCGCCGCCGTCGAGACAGATGCCTCGCCGCCCTCGGCCCGCCCATCGTACCTATGGGCCTTCGCCCTTCCGGAACGCGAGGGTGTCTACGAATGGCAAGTACGCCAGCTCCTCGCTGAGATCGAAGGCTTGCCGGGAGCGGCCGCGACCGGCCCGACAGTCGAGGAGCGAGAGCGATTCCGTGCCGGCGGAGTCGTGATCCTCACGGCATCCGACGATGAGTTCGCAGCCCGGTTGAGCCCTATCCGGGGCAAGTGGCTGGACATCGCCGGCGCGATCGACGAGGCGCTAGTGCCGGTGCCGGTGCTGCCGGAATGAGCCGCCGACGTCTGTACAAGCTACCGGTACCGCGCCGTCTTCCGAAAACCCGGCGCGGCCTCATGAATATGCTGCTCGGCCTGACCGTGGTCGTCATCGCCAGCCTCGTCGCTCCGCTGCTCCTGAGTGGAGATGCCACCCCGCCTGCAGAGCAGACGCCTGTGGTCAGGGCCGTCGAGGTGGCTTTAATCCGCCGCCCAGATGGCTACTACGTCGACGACCCGGGCCGGCTGCCACTGGTCACTGTGGATCGCATCGTCGACGGCGACACGCTCGATGTCACGGCAGGCGGCGCAACGCAGCGCGTCCGTGTCTTCGGCCTCGCCGCGCCCGAGCGGGACGAACGCTGCGGTACCGAGGCGACCGAGCAACTGCGGTTGCTCGCGGGAGCCCAGGTACGGCTGCTGGCTGATGAGCGGCTCCAGGATCAGTACGACAGGGAGCTTCGCTATCTGTTCGCCTCTGATGGCCGATCGCTCGACGCCGCACTGATCGCGGACGGCGCCGCGCGTGCCTGGCGCGATGACGGTGCATATCGAGACATCCTCGTGGGCATCGAGGTGGAGGCACGCGAGGGAGGGCGCGGCTGTCTCTGGGTCAACTGACCAGCTCGCCTTACGAGCGCGCCTTAAGGAGCTGCCGGGTCAACTCCACGTCCCCCTTGTGCTCATGCGCATGCGTGACTGTCATCTCCCACGCTGCGGATTCCGGTATACCGCCGCGATGTCAGCGCGCGACAGGTCATCGAGGGACGCCTCGATCTCGCTCCGCAGCGCTTGCCACCGCCCCAACGATAGCGTCGACCGCCTCGAACAGCAGACTACAGCGAGGTGCTGGATGCTCGACGCATGCGAACTGTGGCCAGGCCATAGAATAGATACAATCCGCGCGACCCGCAGCGAGACCAGGAAAGGGGTGATGCTATGCGCGTTCTTGTTACCACCGATGGGTCTCCGCGTTCCCTGCAAGCCCTTCCCCATGCCGTGCGCCTCGCGGAGGTGACGGGTGCGGAGCTGCTCGTGCTGAAGGTGCTCGATCCCCGCCTCGACTGCGCCACGTCGCGCGCACCGACGCTCGCGAAGGCCGCCGCGGAGGTGGCCGCGAGGTGGGTGAGCGAGTTGGAGGACCTGATCGCGGACCTGCGGGTGCGCGCATCCGTCGTGGTCGATACGAAGGCACGTGACGAAGACGTCGCCGCTGCCGTGCTGCGAGTGGCCGTGCGGCGACGCGTGCGGATCATCAGCATGGCTACACGTGGGGCCGGCGTCGTGCGCCGCGCGCTCCTAGGCAGCGTCGCGACGGCCATCTTGGGGAAGACATCGTTGCCCGTGATGGTGACCGGCGAGCGTGTGCGTCCGCCACGGGAGTCGCTGCCCTATCACGCGCTGGTGACGAGCGACGGGTCGCTGGCCGCTGAGGCCGTGCTGCCGCCGCTCAGGCGAGTATTCGAGCAGACGCCGCCCGAGCACTTCCGGATTACGCTCCTCCGCGTCTATGTGGAAGCACTGGCGGATCCGCTGCACGACATCGCGATCGAGCAGTGCAGGCGGGAACTGGCAGCGTTCAAGCGGCACGCGCCGCGTCGCTTCCCGGTCGACCAGGTCGTACGGGAAACCGTAAGGCTTGGCGGCGTCGATACCGCCATCCTCAACACGGCGTCGGAGGTGGGAGCCGACGCTATCTGGATGGCGACGCACGGGCATTCGCTGCGACGCCAGGTGCTGCTCGGTAGCGTCGCGCTCGGCGCCCTCAGTCGCGCGGAGGTGCCGATCGTACTGGAACGAGCGTCTCGGTAGAGACCGTCCATTCTTGTCTCGAGGCTATCCGCGTCCATGCACATAGAGAATGCCGATCGCCGTCACGTAGGTGATCAGGATCACGAGACTGCTCGGCTCGATCATTCTAAAGCGGCGCTCGGCGCGGTAGACGATCGCCGCGAGGCCGAGGCTCATCAGGACGACGGCGAATAACCCGGACAGCGCATGGTCGGGATCGACCGCCGAGAACAGGCTGCCGGGCTGCGCCAGGTCGAGGGGGAGGAAGATCGCCATATTGAGCGCGTTCGAGCCGAAGAGGTTCCCGACCGCCAGGTCGAACGCGCCCATGCGCACCGCGGCAAGCGAGGCGACGAGCTCCGGCAGTGATGTGGAGAGCCCGAGCAACCACGTGCCTACGAAGGTGTTCCCGAGCCCACTCGCCTCAGCGATCCCCTTCGCCGACCAGGCAAAGGCTGGCGCGGCCGCGAACACCAGCGCCGCGGCGGCCCCGAACCGGAGCATGGCACGGCGTAGTGTCATACCGCGTGCCGCAGATGCCGCAACCTCGGCCGATCCTGGCGGCATACGTTCCTGCCTGAGGTGACGGTAGACGGATCGAGTCCCGGCGAGGTAAAGCAGGAAGAGCACGAGCGATCCGGGTGACACGCGCAACACGGCGAAGTCGGAACGCGTCAGCACCAACGCGGCAGCAAGTGCGTTGATCCCGATCGCCAGGGTCGCCGCGAGTGCGTGGGCGTACGCGGCCTGTTGCAGCACGCGCCGACGCGGCCACGCGAGGTCGATGAGCGCGAGCACGAGCATGTTCGCCAAGCTGGAACCGAAGAGATCACCGACTGCGAGATCGGCCGTTCCGAGCCGGACGGCGGACACGTCGGTGGTGAGCTCAGGCAGAGACGTTGCTGCCGCGAGCAACACCGAGCCGACCCATAACCGGCCGAGGCCGGTGCGCTCCGCGATCACGTCGGCGTACCGAGCGAGCGCGGTGCCCGCAAGCACTACGACCACACCGCTACCGGCGAACACGAGCAGGTATGTCATGCGGCGGCGATCGCGGTCAGGTGCGTACGCCGGCGCAGGGCGAACTTGCGCAGCTCCTCCACCCACAGGACGAGGCTCGCGACAGCGCCGATGGCGAGCACCTCTCGCAGGCCGAGCGGGACCGTGTGAAACACGTCGTTCAGCGGGGGGAGGAAGACCACCGCGGCGTGCAGCAGGTTGCTGGCGACGAGGGCAGCGAGGAGCCAGCGGTTCTTCAGCAGGTCCCCCGACAGTGCCGATCGCCGCTCTGAACGGCAGTTGAGCACGTTGAACCACTGGCACACGGCAAGCACGGTGAATGTCTCTGTTTGCACCTGGGCGAGCGGGACATCCGCTGCATGCCGAACGAGGTACCAGCCGAGTGTGGACACGATGATCGCGGGCGTCATGAATGCCATGCGCGAGAGCAGCGCGCGCGTCAGCAGCGGCTCGCCGGCGGGCGTCGGCCGCAGGCGCATCTCGTCGCCTTCCGGCGGATCCATGATCAGGTTCACCGTGACGGTCCCTTCGGTGACGAGGTTGATCCAAAGGATCTGCACCGCAGCCAACGGCGGCGGGTAACCGAGGAGCAGTGCCGTCAATAGCACTCCGACCTCGGCAACGGACGTCGTCACCAGGTAGAGAATCACCTTCTTGATGTTGCGGTAGACGATGCGGCCCTCTTCCACCGCGGCGACGATGGTCGCGAAGTTGTCATCGGTGATGACGATCTTCGCAGCCTCCTTCGCGACCTCCGTGCCGGTGATCCCCATCGCCACGCCGACATCGGCGCGTACGAGCGCCGGCGCGTCGTTGACGCCATCGCCGGTCATCGCCACGACCTCGCCACGGCGCTGGTAGGCCTCGACGATCCGCAGCTTCTGGGCCGGCGCGACGCGAGCGAAGACGGAGACGCTGGTGATCCGCTCTTCGAGTTCGGCGTCTGACAGCGCGTTGAGCTCCGACCCCTCCACGGCCGTGTCGCCGTCCCGCGCGATATCGAGCGCCCGTGCGACCGCAAGGCCGGTCACCCTGTGGTCGCCGGTCACCATCACTGTGCGGATGCCGGCGGCCCTGCAGCGGGCGACGGCGCCAGCGACCTCGGCCCGCGGGGGGTCGAGCTGGCCCAGGAACCCGAGCAACGTAGCGTGCCCGCGAAGCGCCTCGAACCCCGCTGCTGGATCGAGCTGCCGGTCCTCAATGGCGGCCACGGCGAGCACTCGCAGCGCCCGCGCGGCCATCCTCTCGGCCGCCGCGGTGAGCACGGCTCTGGCCGCGTTGTCGAGCGGCTCGACTTGGCCGTCGCGGTGAACGTATCCGCACATATCGAGCATTACCTCTGGCGCGCCTTTGAGAAAGACCAGCGGACCGGTGGGCGACTCGTGCTGGGTCGCCATCATCCTCGCGGCGGGATCGAACGGCAGTTCCGCGCGGCGGGGCAGGCGATGGCGGAGGTCAGACAGCACAAACCCTGCCTTGACGGCGACGGTCAGCAGCGCCACCTCGGTCGGGTCGCCGAGCGGCCGCCAGCGCGGCTCAGCTTCGTCGGGTACAAGGAGTTGTGCATCGTTGCAGAGCGCGACGGCCTCAAGGAGCGTGCGGATGCCAGCGTCATCCAGCGGTAATCCCGCGCGCTGCCCGTCGAGAAACGCCCCGTCTGGGGCGTAGCCGACGCCTGTCACTGTCAGTTCGCGTCCGTCCGGCATCACGATCGCGGTCACCGTCATCTCGTTGCGCGTAAGCGTGCCGGTCTTATCGGTGCAGATGACCGACGTCGAGCCTAGCGTCTCGACCGCGGCCAGCCGCCGCACGATTGCTCCGCGCCGCGCCATACGTTGCACGCCGACTGCCAGCGCGATCGTCATCGCCACCGGGAGCCCTTCCGGGATCATCCCAACGAGCTGGCTGATGCCCACCAGCACCGTCTGTTCGAAGGGTAGGCCGCGCAGTTGCCCGACACTCAGGACAATGACGAACATCGCCGCGGCGCCGACGATGACGTAGCGGCCGAACTGCGCAATGCGCAGCTCGAGCGGCGTCTTCGGTTCTGTGGCCGCCTCCGCCAGCGTGGCGATCCGGCCGACCTCGGTCGCCATCCCCGTTGCGACGACGACGCCACGTGCGCGCCCGGCCGTCACGTGTGTACCGGCGTACACCATGTTCAACCGCTCCGCGAGCGGCGTCTCGGCAGCGACAGGAGCAGAGTCCTTGGTGACCGGGACCGATTCACCGGTGAGCGCGGCCTCGGCGACCTGTAGTGCCGCCGCATGCAGCAGCCGCGCGTCCGCGGTGACGGCGTCGCCCGCCTCGACGATGAGAATGTCCCCCGGCACGACCTCGCGCGCATCAATCGTCATTTCCAGACCGCCGCGCAACACGCGTGCCTGCTGGCTGGTGAGCCGACGCAACGCATCGAGCGACCGCTGCGCCCTACCCTCCTGGAACGCCCCGATGATCGCGTTCAAGAGGACAACGGCGAAGATGACCCCAGCGTCACTCCTCTTCCCGAGAGCGAGGGCGATGCCAGCTGCGAGGAACAGCAGGTAGATGAGGGGGCTCCGGAACTGGCCAAGAAAGACCGACAGCAGTGCGCCCCGCCGGGGTTCGGGGAGAGCGTTGGGGCCGAACTGCAAGAGCCGAGCCGACGCGCCCTCGGGCTTGAGCCCGCGAGCGGGATCAACGGCCAGCGTCTCGACCGCGCTCTCGCTGGACGCCACGTGCCAGACTCCGTGGCCCGTCAGCCTCAACCATCCCAGCTTTCACTCGCCTCGATTTCGGGCAGGGGCCACGGGGATTAGTCGCGCATCCGCTGCGCCATCTGGTAGATCTTGCCCTCCGTCTTAATGGACGGTGCGATCACCAT
>CAYGHU010000027.1:0-2432 GCA_964349785.1 uncultured Dehalococcoidaceae bacterium
CCAGTGACCTCTGCGATGTCAACGCAGCGCTCTAACCAACTGAGCTAACCGCCCTGGATGAAACAACCGAGGGGTGATGAGCGTAGCGCCCCGGACAAATGCCAGTCAACGCGTGGACAGACAATGACCGCTTCGTTGACACCTCTTCTGCCGCCTGATAACGTCCCGCCCCACGAAGCACGACTCAGTGGCGGCGTGGCGGCGAAGTGCGATGCTGGTATCCTGAACGCGTGGGCCTCTAGCTCAATGGTAGAGCAGCTGACTCTTAATCAGCCGGTTCAGGGTTCGAGTCCCTGGGGGCTCACCAGCCTACCCACAGTCGCAGGAAGGTGTTATTCATCTCGAGAGGGCGTCCGCCGGGGGGAAGTGTCGGAACTGGCAGACGAGCATGACTTAGGATCATGTGCCGCAAGGCGTAGGAGTTCGAGTCTCCTCTTCCCCACCACTGGGCTGAGGAACCTCTAATCTCCTAATCTCCGTCGAGCGTGGGCCAGGGGGGGCGAATGGCTAAACTGCTTGAGGTCAAGAATCTGCGCACCTACTTCTACACGGAGGAGGGTGTCGTTCGCGCGGTAGACGGCGTTTCCTGGGATATCGAGGAAGGCGAGACGCTTGGCCTCGTTGGAGAATCGGGCTCCGGCAAGTCCGTGAGCGCCATGTCCATTCTCCGGCTGATCCCGACACCGCCTGGCCGTATCGTCGAGGGGGAGATCCTCTTCGAGGGTCAGGATCTGCTGAAGGCCAGCGACGACGAGATCCGCCATATTCGAGGCAATCGCATCGCGATGGTGTTTCAGGAGCCGATGACCTCGCTGAATCCAGTGCTGTCAATCGGGAACCAGATCACTGAGGCATTGCAGTTGCACCTGGGTCTCGACAAACAACAGGCCGAGGCTCGAGTGGTCGAACTGCTTGAGCTTGTCGGCATTCCCGAGGCGGCCGGCCGCCTCCACGATTACCCGCACCAGTTTTCAGGCGGCATGCGCCAGCGCGTCATGATTGCTATGGCGCTTGCGTGTAATCCGAAGCTGCTGCTGGCGGACGAGCCAACGACCGCCCTCGACGTCACGATTCAGGCGCAGGTCCTGGAGATCATGGCCCGGCTCTCGAAAGAGCTTGGGACAGCGGTTGTGGTTATCACACACAACCTTGGGGTGGTCTCTCGTTACGCGGATCGCGTGAACGTGATGTACGCCGGCAAGATTGTCGAGTCCGGCTCCACGATGGACATCTTCAAGGATCCAAGGCATCCGTACACCGTTGGACTCATGGCGTCTGTGCCTCGTCTCGACGCCACCGAACACAGGCGCCTCTATGCCATCGACGGTCAACCTCCGCTGCTCATTGACACCATCCCGGGTTGCCCGTTTGAGCCGCGATGCGACTGGCGTATCGACCGCTGTAAGACAGAGGCCCCGCCGCTTGAGCTGAAGGCGCCGAAGCATTGGGCAGCCTGCTGGCGAAATCCACAGGTAGACGGTCGGACCATCATCCGCGAAGAAGTTGCCGGGGCGGCGATCCCTGGATCGCAGATCTAGGGATCGCGAGGGAGATGCGGCCATGACGACAATCGAGCAGCCAGCGGGTCAGGCGACAGCCGAAATGAAGCCGGAGCGGCAGGGATTGATCGACGTCAATCACCTGAAGATGTATTTCCCGGTATCCGCTGGCGTGATGATCCAGCGGAAAGTCGCCGACGTGAAAGCAGTTGACGACGTGAGCTTCTTCGTCCGCAAGGGCGAGACGCTTGGGCTCGTGGGTGAGTCAGGCTGCGGAAAGTCGACGACTGGGCGGGCTGTGTTGCAGCTGTACAAGCCGACGGCCGGTTCGGTCAACTTCGACGGGACGGAACTGACGAAGCTCAAGCCTAAGGAGTTGCGCTCCTTCCGACGCCGAATGCAGATGATCTTCCAGGATCCGTATTCGTCGTTGAACCCGCGTATGAACGTGCAGAGCATCGTCGCGGAGCCGATGGCGATCCACGGGCTTCACAAGGGGGCAGAACGTCGCGACCGGATCACCTACATCCTCAACGCGGTCGGCCTCAATCCATACTTCGCCAAGCGCTTCCCCCACGAGTTCTCCGGGGGCCAGCGGCAGCGCATCGGTATCGCCCGAGCCCTTGCCGTAGAGCCAGACTTCATTGTTGCCGACGAGCCCGTATCCGCTCTCGATGTGTCGATTCAGGCGCAGATCGTCAACCTGATGGAGGATCTCCAGGCAGAGTTCAATCTGACTTACCTGTTCATCGCCCATGACCTGGCGGTGGTGAAGCACATCTCTGACCGTGTGGCGGTGATGTACCTCGGGAAAGTCATGGAACTCGCCAACTCGACCGAGCTCTATGCGAACCCGCTGCACCCCTACACGAAGGCTCTGCTTTCGGCGATCCCGATCACGGATCCCGAGATCGAGCGCAGCCGCGAGCGCAT